>JAJFIE010000021.1 GCA_021775275.1 Rhodospirillales bacterium
CTTGCCGCCGCCGGACCAGGCAATGCCGGAGATTTCATAAAACCCCTTGCCATTCAGGGGGCGTTCCGGTGCGATGGAGGTAATAACCGAGTTGGTTTCCTGCATCCAGGTGAAGCGCCGGGCTTTTCCGCTTGGCAGCAAATCCGTGTATTTCGAGGTCTCTTCCCGCGTATGCCAGGGCTCATCGCCCACTTCAATACGCCGTAGCCATTTGATGCTCATGTTGCCTTCCCAACCGGGAATCAGCAGGCGCAACGGATAGCCTTGTTCTGCACGTAGTTTCTCGCCGTTCTGGGCATAGACGACCAGGGCGTCATCAAGGGCCTTTTCCAGGGGAATGGAGCGGGTCATGGCGGCGGAGTCCGCGCCCTCTGCCAGCAGCCATTTACCCTTGGGCTTCAGGCCGGCCTGATCGAGGATAGTCTTCAGTTTTACGCCCGTCCATTCGCAACAGCTAATCATTCCGTGGGTGAACTGTACGGCTTCCATTTGCGCGCCGCGCCATTCCATACCGCCATTCGCCGCACATTCAAGGAAGTGAATCCGGCTGACCGAAGGAAAGCGCAGGATATCTTCCATGGTGAAGATCAGGTCGCGTTCCACCATGCCGTGGATAATCAATCGGTGGTCAGCGGGATCAATCTCTGCCGCGCCGCTGTGATGGCGGCAAAAGCACAGGCCATTTGGCGTGATGATACCATGTAAGTGAGCATGGGGGGTGAAGCTAATGGAAGACTCCGTTGTCGCGGTCAGCCATTCCACGTTCCGCCGCACCACATCTTTCTCAAATGGCGATGGCGTCCCATAGGGCGTCTCGTCCACAGCCTCGCCCAGCTCGGATGTCCAGTCGGGCACGTTTGGTGGCAGATTATCTGGATTAGCGGCCAGGGCGGCTCCACCCAAGGCTCCAGCCGTTGCAGCAGCGCCACCTGCTACCGCGCTATTTAACAGGAACCGGCGACGCGCGGGATTCTCAGGCTGGTGTTGCTCGTCCCTGACGCTTTTATGGACAATTCCCTTATTCGCGCCCAACAGAACGTCGTGCCTTAAGGGAACTTTGGTCTCCTGACCCATGCCATGCCTCCACGTAGTTTTGCACGCCTGCAATCAGACACGCAAATACATATTCATATTTTATATAATGTATATCGTGAATATCTTAAAGAGACAAGTCTTCGAGTCTCTCAGCACAAGGATTTTGTGCTACCAGACGTCCGCTTTCTGGCCACTGGCCTCAATACGCTGAAGCTTGGCGACCAGATATCGCTGGAAATCCTGTTTCTCGTAGGCGACATCGTAGACGTATTCGAACATGGTCAGGAAATGGAATCGACGGAAATATCCCGGCATGCGACTGACTTCTATTTCGATGCCGCCCTTTCCGGCAACGCCATTGAGAGACGCGGGGAAAAATTGAATGGTTGGTGTAAATGTTACCCGCGATTTACGTGCAAGCTCACGCTCCTCCAGAACCTCGCCGTCGAAATCCGTGACCTCACGGGCACCCCAGATATCAAGCCGCACGATGTTGAAACGGTCTCGTATCCAGTCACGTATTTTGGGCGTGGAGAAGTTGATCATATGGGTCTCGCGGCAATATGGGCAGCCCTTCTGCTCCCAGATTATGGCGAAACGTTTTCCCTCGCTGGCCGTTTGTTCCAGGTCATCGGCAAGTTCCAGAAAGCTTTCCAAAAACCAGTTCTGGGTAAAATGGCCACCTTCTTCGATAACAGTGCTGGTATCCAGCGGCGCATCCGTGGCGGCAAAACCTGTGCCCGCCATGTTCAACAATGGAAGTGCGGCTAAGCCTGATGCACCAGCGCAACCTTTCAGGAACGCTCTTCTCGGCCAGGAAGAATTTACCATGTTACCTCCGGTTGCTGACTTACGTATTCGATTATAATAAACTGTCAGAACCATATTATCGACTGATAAAAGGGGCACGAAGAAATGGTTTTCACCATGATCCGCACAATAATTATGATGTTATTCGCTGCCATGACGGTAGTGGCGTCGGCCAATGCCCAGCAAACGGAGTTAGCGGAACCGCTGCCCACTTTCGATGAGCCGCGCAAGATAATGCTGCAACTCAGCTCAGGCGATCCGCAGAAAATAAACGATATCCTGTTCAACGCGGTAAATCTTCAGAAGTATTATGGCATGGATAATGTGCGAATTCGCATCGTCGCCTTTGGCCGAGGTATGCAGGCGCTCTATACGACGGACTCGCCGGTTCGTGAACGGATCGAAAGCCTGCTCAAGTATGATGTGGAATTCGTCGGCTGTGGCAATACCATGGACGCCACTGAACATTCCCCGGCTGATCTGATTCCCGGCGTCAGTTGGGTCCAGGCGGGGATCGCCGAGATTGTCGAGAGTCGCATGCGGGGATGGGTATACATAAGCCCATGACGGTGTATGGCTTGCATCAACCTACCTGACCGAGGGCTGGGAACATTTCTAACAACCAGTAGCCCAGATTGTTGAAGCTGCCGGTAACAAACAACACGCCGGTCAGAATGAGCAATACGCCCATAATCCTTTCTACTGTACCCAGGTGTTTTCTGAAGCGGTGCATGAAATCCAAAAAACGGCCCATGGCCAGAGCTGCCGCGATAAAGGGTATTCCGATTCCAAGAGCATAGGTCGCCAGCAATCCCGCCCCGTGACCGACAGACCCCTCGGCGCCAGAGATGAACAGAATGGTTGCCAGAACCGGCCCGACGCAAGGCGTCCAGCCAAAGGCAAACGCGAGGCCGATGACATAAGCACCCACAAGTCCGGCGGGTTTTTCGGCAACATTGACACGCAGATCGCGAAACAGGGCGCTAATCCGGAACAAGCCGGTGAAGTGGATACCGAAAATGATGATGATCACACCGGCAATCTGACTCAGGGTATCCAGATAGTCCCCGACCGCCTGCCCGATCCACGATGCCGTGGCCCCAAGTGCGACGAAGACTGTTGAAAACCCGAGCACAAACGCTATGGCTGCCAGCAGTATCTGCCGCCGGATAACACCAGTATGTTTGTGGGTATCGCTAAGCTGGTCAAAAGAAATACCGCCAAGGAAACATAGATAAGGCGGCACCAGTGGCAACACGCAAGGGGACAGGAAGCTCACCAGCCCGGCACCCAGGGCGCCCAGGTATGTGACATCAAACCCGCCCATGGTTCCCCGCTGTTCCGCGCCTCTTACGCACCTGTGACTTTGATATTGGGATTCTCGTCAACCTGCACAGTTCCCTGGGACTCAATATAGTGGCTTACCAGATCGTACACTGGCGGCCCTTCTGTGCCCTCGTTCACCGACGCCCAGCCGGACACCGTATAATTCCTGGTAGCCTCGATGCTATCGCCACTGGACAGCAACGTCATGTTGGTTATCCGCTCGCCGATAGGTTTGTTAATTTCAATAGCGTACCCAAGACCGCCGGCCCGCACCATATCTCCGCCCTGTTGGTAATAAGGATCCGGATTGAACAGGTTATCCGCCACATCCTCCAGAATGTCCTTTAGCAACTGACCAGACATTTCCGAGCGGTAGGCGTTGGGGTAGGTGATAGCCGTCTGGTTGTAGACATGCTCGACGGTGATATCCTGGCCGGGCAGCAATGATGATCCCCAGCGGAACCCTGGTGACAAAGCGATCTCGGTATCACGTTCGCTCATCAGCGCCTGGCAGATCAGATCGTCAAAAGTGCCATTGAAGTTACCCCGGCGATAGAGCAGAGAGTCGGTCTTGCCCAACACCCGCGAAAGCTCTGCTTCATGGGGCGCCCGCAGCTCAGTTACCAGCGCTTCCATATCCGGGTCCGGCGTAATGGCGTCACTGAATACAGGGATCAGCTTGAAGCTGTAATCCTTCACCTGTTTGTCCTGAACATCCAGATCAAGCCGGGCCAGAAATTTACCGTGCGAGCCGGACGCCACCAATAGTGTCTTGTTGACTTCGATCACCGCTGGAATGGCGTCGTGAGTGTGACCGGTCAGGATTACATCGATACCGTCTACCTGAGAGGCTAGTTTGCGATCAACATCGAAGCCGTTGTGGCTGAGCAAGACGATTAGGTCGGCACCCTCTGCCTTGGCATCCTCAACACGCTGCTGCACCAGCTTTTCCTGAATGCCAAAAGACCACGATGGAATCATATAACGTGGATTAGCCACGGGCGTATAGGGAAACGCCTGTCCAATCACCGCAATCTTCACACCGCTGCGGTCGTAGTAAGCCGTGGAATCGAAAACTTCTTCCTCCCACTCCGTATCGCGAACGTTGCCCGCCAGGAATGGAAAGTCGAGCATCTCGGTCAACTCGGTAACCCGGTCCGCGCCATAGGTAAATTCCCAATGCGCGGTCATGGCGTCGACGCCCAAGGCATTCATGACCCGCACCATGTCCTCGCCTTGCGTATGGAGGGAGGTGTAAGAACCTTGCCAGGTATCACCGCCATCCAACAAGAGCGTGTTACCCGGTCGTTCGGCGCGAACAGCTTTGATCAACGTCGCCATACGGTCCAGACCGCCGACATGGCCATAGTCCTGTGCCAGGGCGGCGAAATCCGTACTTGAAAAGGCGTAGGCTTCGGCCGTGCCGGCATTGAGGCGGAAATGTGAAATCATCTCCTCGCCCGTCAGATGTGGCGGCAAACCCCGAACTTCACCAACGCCCACATTGATGGAAGGTTCACGGAAATAGATCGGCATCAACTGGGCATGCATATCCGTGAAATTGAGCAACGTCACCTGGCCTAGGGCGTCAAAAGATAGCAGGTCATCCTGTGTAATATTCTGGGCAGCAGCAACACGCCCTATATTACTGCCCGCGTACAAGGCTGCCGTAGCTGCCGTCACCTGTAGGAAATCACGTCTTGTAAGCATGAGGATCTCAAACCGAAATGATCAAGAATGGAAAAATAAGGGGGGGGGATGCCAATTTGACACCCCCCCCGGATTGCGACCGCGTAGTTTGATTAATTGCGGACTGCGGGGGTCTCGATGGGCAATCCGTTGCTCCGGTGGGTCAGGAAGACCTCCAGATTAACGTACTCATCAGAACCGTTGGCATAGGGTTTCGCCCTGACCTGTTTATTGCAACCACGGAAACGGCGGTGCAATGATCCCGGCTTTTGCCATTTCAAACGATAGGTCGGGAATCCGTTCGCCATGCCCTGGCTCAGCAGGTTGGCGCGGATCATGTTCCCCGCGTTGTCCACATGGCAGTTAGAGCACGCCATGTCCAATTGACCACGACGCTTGTAATAGAAATTTTTGCCCTTCTCGTAGAACGGCGCAATAGCACCGGAAATATCCACGTTCACCGGCATGCCATGGGACTGGTACTTAACGTAGGTCGTCATCGACAACATTTCCTTGGATTCCCATTTGTAAGGATCCGCTTCCATGTTGTTTACACGGCAGTTGTTAATCTGCTGTTCAATATTGATCGGCTTGCCCATGCTTTCGCTAAATACCGGATATTTGGTTGCAACCCCTTTCATGCCCGATACGCCGTCTTTCATTGCACTGGCGTCGCCATGGCAACTTTCACAGGACTTGCCTGCCGCGCCGTCGACATCCGACCAAAGTTCTTCACCATAATCGACCCAGATAAAGCCCGGATTTCCAAATTCGTCATCCTGGATCGCCCTGGTTTCCTCCGCCGCATAGGTGTAACCGCTGCGAATGTCACCAACTTCATAGGCACCCCATTCGCCGGCCACCGAAGCAGGCGGCATCGCCACTAAACCGAGAGCGGCAACACCGCTTAGGATAAATAATCTATGTAGCATTTTCCTTGACCTCCAAACCTTCATTTAACCGACCTTGATATCTTTGGACTTGGCGAATGTTTCACCCTCGTCGTCGGTCCAGGTTAACTCCAGCGTCCCGCTTTCATTGGCAATCATATGGAATGCCATGTACGGGTTGGCGGAGACGGCAGGATGCCAGTCAGCGGAAAATATCTGGGCGTCATTATAGGACGCCACAAATTTGTTGAGAATCATCCGAGGAATTTTCTCGCCTGTTTTCTTATCCTTACGTTGTCCGGATTCCATTTTGTGGGAAATCAGGGTCTTGACCTCAAAGGGCTCTCCTACCGTAACCGACTTGGGAGCCTTGATCCGTGCTTTTGCTTTCTTAGCCATTGTTCATTCTCCTCTTGGTCGGTCAGCCGCCACAGCCGCCGATAGTCACCTTGACCTGGACGCTCTCCGTAAAGACGGACCCGTCGCTCATTTGAGCAACAGCAACGATGTTCTGGGTTTTGGCCATTCGCATACGGGTGGAAACCTCAGCCAGGCCACTCATAGGTGTGAAGTGAAAGCTGGCAACCTCCGGCGTAGGATTATCCTCGGCGAAGACATGAAGGGATTTCACATAATCCGTATCCGTCATCGGGCTTTCGACCGACACGGAAAGCGGCACGGTATTACCATTTTCCGCGATCTGCGGCATATCGAGAACGATCTTGCCACTTTGCGGGGTTTGGCCCGCGGCAATATTGGCGACCAGGTCCGCCACATCCGACGGAGTAGCACTGGCGAGACCACTGAGGGTGAGTCCCATAAAGGCGGCTGCGCCACCGGCGAGTACGTTTCGCCGCGTCATTTCAATGCTTACGTATTGTTTTGTTTCTGACATTTTGATGTATCCTCCTGCGGCAAATTCGCCGCCAATAGATTTTGTCAGGTTTCTATTCGGTGAGCGTCATCAGGTAGGCGACAATGTCTTCCACTTCCTGTGCGCTCAGGATTGTTTTGCCCTTGAATTTTTCGATTTGGCGAAACAGGCCTTCCGTCCGATGGAACGCAGGCATGATGGTATCGGCGTTCGCCAGTTTCGGATCGACAATGCGGGCGCGAATTTCACCTTCCGAGTACCGGCTAGCAACACCATTCAGGTCTGGTCCGATCTCGCCATGAAACTGTTGTTCGGGAATCGGCAGGCTATGGCAGGCCAAACAATTACCCTTCTTACGGTGCACGGCAGTCTTTTTGCCATTAACGGGGTCGCCTGCCTGCCCTGTCAGGGATACCGCAATAGCGCCATCAACGACTTTATACTCGTGCGCCTGAGCAGGTGGTGTAAGTGTTATCAACGCCGCAACAATGGCGCTTGAGAAGACGGCGATTGCCGGTGGTCTAAAACTCATCGTAGCCTCCTTGTTTGTGGGGAGTGTTTCACGGCTGTGGTTACCCCACTTTTTATGCCTTCTCATCCCTGAGCCAAAATAATCATATTCACAAAATATAAAATATCAAGTTAGAATGTGTAACTGCTGCCGCTTTGCCAAACCATGCGATTAGGCTGGCATTGAATTTGAGTGATTATCGTCGTTAAAGACCTAATAGATTGAAGGACTTCATGCACCGTTACCTCATTATCTTTGCATTGCTGATATTCAGCGCGTCACCCGCCCTGGCGGCGCAATTGCTCATGGTCGAGAAGGCTGGTTGTGAATGGTGTGAGCTTTGGGACGAGGAAGTGGGGATAATTTACGCTAAAACTTCCGAGGGGAAAAAGGTGCCGCTAGAGCGACATGAAATCGGTTCCCTGTCGTCAACCAATTACATTCTGAACAGGGGCGTGCGTTACACGCCAACCTTCATCGTCGTCGAAGAATCGAAAGAGGTTGGGCGCATCGAAGGATATCCCGGTGAAACCCTCTTTTGGGGAATGCTGGAGCAGATACTGGAAAACGTAGTGGAACAATAGCCACACTCATCAGAACCAACCTAGGAGAGTAACATCATGAAGCGAATCATATTATCTGCGGCGATCATTGCCGGCGCACTGGCCACCGCCAACCCTTCACGGGCCGAAGGATTGGTAAGTTTCCAACAATTATCACCCGGGATGGCGCTTACGTTAGCGCAGGCCACGCTAGAGGCATGCCGCAGCAAGGACTATCAAGTAGCCGTTGCCGTGGTCACCCGTTCGGGCGGCTTGCAAGTCATGCTGCGCGATCAGTTTGCCGGCGCCCACACACCGGATACGGCGCACCGGAAAGCATGGACAGCCGTCAGCTTTCGTACGTCGACGCTGGAATTGGCGGAAGACACTCAGCCGGGGACCCCGGCGTCAGGTATCCGGTTTATCAGCAATGCCCTCATGCTCGGTGGCGGTGTGCCTATTGAAGCGAGTGGTAGTATCGTTGGTGGCATTGGCGTTTCGGGCGCGCCTTCAGGCGAAGCCGATAATGAATGTGCGCTAGAGGGAATAGAGGCAATTATGGATGATATCGCCTTCTGATCATACAGAGGCGTTATTCAGCAGCAACCGGCGCGATTGCGTAACTGCTCTGACGGCGCACATAGGCAAACCCCAGTCGCGCACCAATGACAATGCCGCTAACGGTGATTAGGCTGCCCAGTGACAAGGTGCTCAATCCTGTGAGCCCTTGCCCAATGGAACAGCCCAGACCGAGAACACCGCCCATTCCCATCAAACCAGCCCCGGCACAATAGCGAACCATTAGCATGGGCGCATCAAAACCGCTTAGTGACCACTGCCCTCGCGACAGCGTTACCGCCAATGCTCCAAGCAGGACACCGCCGACGCTGGCAATACCGAAATCAGATGATGCGCCGGTATAGGTCATAAGATACTGAATTGAATTGCCCACGGGTGTAACAAACGTTAGCGAAACTAGCGGCGTCGGCTCAAATTCATCAAATGCAAGCACGCCCGTCAAATACCACCCGGCCGGGATCAGTAAACCGACGACAGCCCCCACGAGCAAATAGATCGCCTCGCCGTCAGCCCTGATACGACGGATGGCAAAATGAGCGAACAAGGCGAACAGGATGCCCAGCACCGCCCATGTTACCCATGTGCTGCTGTCCGTAGTGATCATCTGAACGGCGTTTGACCCGGCGAGATCCAGATCACCCAGATTGATGGTCGAGATCGCCTCTACTTGCAATCGTGCCACCCCGAGAATGCCACGCAGGGTCATGTAAGAAACCAATCCCATGACAATCAAGACCATCCATGACCGCAGGTTGCCTGACATGGCCAGAACGATATGGCGCGCCGCACACCCGCGCGTCAGCATCATGCCAAATCCAAACATGACACCGCCCAGCGCTGCACCGCCCCACATGAGCGTATCGCTCAAATAGATACTCTGTGACAGATCAACATATTCCAGCGCCGCCAGCACCTGCGTACCCGCAATGGCCAGGAGGATCGCCGCACCCCAGGCAATGACCTGATTTCCGGCGTTATGTTGGAACAGCTCGATCAAGGCGGAACGCAGACAAAACCCGGACAGCCGGGCAACCGCGCCGTACATCGCGCCAATGATCAGCGCGCTGCCGAGTAATATAACCCTGGGTTCAAGTTCTTCCATAACGTCCTCGCCGCCACTGATACATTTGGTCTGGGCAGATTGTCTATCAAACGTCGCCGGAAGATACGAAAAAGTAAAATGAATAACAATGGAAAAACAGTCTATTTTTGTTATTAAATTAATTTAACACAATTTAATTGTATATATCAAAAATTACTATTCAAACTCCATTTCGCGAAAGACCCGTTCGGCATTTCGCTTGGCCAGTTCCTCAAAGGTATCAAGATGTGCATAAGGCGATTGATCGATATCATAGGAATCCTGTAGCGCGCCGCCGGCATCGAGAACCTCTTGCACCTTGCCCCGCAAATAGATCAGATAGTCTTTGGTGTATTTGGTGACTTCCGTCATGTTCGTAGGCACGCCATGACCCGGGATGACGTGTGTGACGTTTAGCGCGGCAAAGTCCTCCCAGGACTCCAGCCACCCCGCCGTTTCCGTTTCCTCAAAAACGGGAAGCAGTCGCTGATGAAAAGCCATGTCCCCGGAGATGATCAAATCCTTTTCCGGTAGCCATACGGAAATATCTCCTGGGGAATGAGCCGGCCCGAAAGTGATAAGTTCAATCCGAGTATCGCCCATGGTGATGACTTTAGTGCCTTCGAAGGTCTCATCGGGCAAGGAGACGATCGTCCCTTTCGCCTTTTCACGGTTGTAGCCCTCCATGCGGTCCAGAATATCCTCCCCCTGCTCCCGGAAGCCTTCTGCGGCGTCAGCATGGGCAATAATCGACACACCTTGTCCCGCCCAATAGCTGTTGCCCAACATGGCGTGGCCCTGGCCATTTTCATTGACTACCAGCTTAACCGGCTGGTCAGTAAGGGTTTTAATTTCCTGGTGCAGTGCCTCAGCCAGCGTATAGCTTGCACCGCCGTTGACGACCAATACGCCATCCGTCGTGATGACGAAACTCAGATTATTATTATGCCCTGAATTCTCATAGGTTGGCGGTCCGGTCGCACCAATGGCAGACCAGACGCCGTCCACTACTTTGACTGGTTTGGAATAGAGCACTGATTCCGGATACTGGTCCGGAATACTTTGATTAGCGAATGCCAGCGTGCCCACACCGAGTATAAGAGTTACAGCAAAGAGAAAGACAATTACTGTAGCAGGCCACTTGCGGCGAACCTTTTTCATGGTGACATCCTGACTCTGATAAATATGAATCGGTATATATTCCATTAATATAATATATTTTCTACGAATGTGTAATGTGCAATTTCACCGATGCACCAATCCTTCGATCCCCGTATAGTTTTTGTGCCCGTATAGTTTTGTGAGCGCGCCGGGAAAAGGCCCGAACAGTATGTTTGAAGAAGTTCCAACCTATCTGCTGGTTAGCGGCCTTGGCGGCATGATCGGATTTGCCTTTGGCGTCATTGCCTGGAAAACCCAGTTTTGCGTCGCGGGTTCGGTGCTGTCCTACGTATTCACGGGCGACAGGCGGGGAGTCCACTCCCTGATATTGGCTGGTGCGCTAACCATGCTGTTCTCCCAGATTCTGTTTCAACTGGGCATCATTGATCTGGACGCCAGTATCTATCGGTCAGGCACACTGCATCTGGTTGGTGTTATCGGGGGTGGCTTACTGTTCGGCTATGGCATGACTCATGCTACAGGGTGCGGTGCTGGCAGTCTGGTTCGTCTTGGTGGCGGTGATCTGCGATCCCTGATCGTTTTGGCGTCTATTGCCTTTTTCGGTTATATGACCTTGCGTGGTCTGACAGGCCTGCCGCGGGTTTACGTGGAACAATCTCTTGGCCTCGACTTGGGCGCCTTTGGCGTGACATCACAAGGATTGGACCATGTGGCGGGGCGCCTCACCGGCATCTCACCCCAATCGCTTCGACCATTTATCTCCCTGATCCTGATTCTGGCCGCCACCGTATATTGTTTTGCGCATCAACCGTTTCGTGCATCGCCACGCCACTGGGGGGCGAGCATCGGTATAGCGCTTTGTGTCACGAGCGGGTGGGTGGCGACAGGATATGTGGGCGCAGACCCTTTCGACCCTACCCCCCTCACCTCGTTAACGTTCGTTGGTCCGGTTGCCAATACGGCGCAGTACCTAATGACCTTTTCGGGAGCCTCCATTAACTTCGGTATAAGTACCGTAATGGGGATCGTCGTCGGCAGTTTGACAGCATCGCTCGCCTCGCATGGTTTCCAGTGGCAGTATATCGACGGTGATCAGGATCTGGTGAACGCCATGACGGGTGGTGCAATGATGGGCATTGGCGGGGTATTTGCCTTTGGCTGCTCAATTGGAAATGGACTGACCGGCATCTCGACACTGTCTCTGGGTGCGTTTCTCGCTTGGGCGGCCATTCTGTTCGGGGGTTATCACGGTGCGCTGAGAGTATTCAATCAGGGCGATTGAAACGAGCTTTATCTGGATATGCTCAGATCGAAAATGAAGGATATTTGGGAGATATAGGATGAATTCTCAGCCTGTTCATGAAAACAGAAAATGGAGTATCGATAATGATTACACCCCCCTCCACGATGTCCTCCTGGGAAAACCGGATTTTTACCGATGGATTGATGCCGGCCCGTTAACGAAGCGGACGTTGCTGAATGCCGACAAGACCGGGGTGACATTTGATCTCCAACTTGCGCAGGCGCAGCATGCCGAGATGGTGCGCATTTATGAAGATGCTGGCGTCAGATGCCACTATCTGGAGCCGGACGAAGCGCTACACCGGAACTTCTTTGCGCGGGATTCAAGCGCCATGACGCCATGGGGCGCCTTGATTTGTCATATGCAACTGAAATCCCGGCGCGCCGATTATGTGACCGCGATCGATTTTTATCAGAGCAATAACATCCCCATCTGGAAATACGCGACCGCCGGGCATTTTGAAGGCGGAGACTTCGTCATCCTTGAGCCGGGGTTGGTGCTGATTGGCTACTGTGGGGAACGGTCGGAGAAAGAAGGCTCCGAGCAGGTTGCCCAATTTGTTCGCGATATGGGCTGGGAAGCCATTGTAGCACCCATACCGGCCCTGTTCGTGCATATGGACGGTCTTGTTGTTCCGCTTGCCGAGAAACTGTTGGTTGCGTGTGTCGACGCCATGGAAGATTGGTTGATAGGTTTGCTGAAAGAACGTGGCTTCAGGTTCGTTGATGTGGGTTTCCGCGAGGCTAAAGCACTGGGTGTTAATCTTGTCGCCTTGGGAAATGACAAGGTCCTGTCCATGAAAGGGGCCAACAATCTAAACGCCGAAATGCGGGCCCTGGGGTTCGAGGTTCATGAACCGGATATGTCCATGTTTACCCTTGGCGGAGGTGGCGTGCATTGTCTGTCGCAGGCACTGTGTCGTGACCCTGCCTGATATCCATCATTATTTGACGGTTAGACAGGCGATTTTGGACAAGTTCGTAACCTTTCGCGAGACGCTTCCCAAGAGCATTCCTTCGAGGCCACCGAGCCCGCGCGAACCCATGACAATGAGATCCATGTCGGCTTCTTCGGCATAATGCAAAATAACACCGGCGGGGTCGCCCGGGCGAACCTCGGTCTTGATCTCTTTGACACCGGTCAGCGTCACCAATTTTTCGCATTCCTCCAGTATCTGTTGTCCGATCAACTGCATGGCGCTCAACCGGGTCCCCTTGAAGGTCTCCACATCAGCCATCTTCTGCACACTATCGGGAATCTGCATGTCGCGTATCACGTACAGAAGCACCAGTTCAGCATCATATTTCTGAGCCAGATCTGCTGCCGCAGCAAGTGCTCTGCGAGATGCGTCAGACCCGTCTACGGCTGTAAGAATGCGATTAATCATACCTTCCTCCTGAAATGCGCGCTGAACGTACGGTGGCAGCGGTCTGTTTTGCTCAGGTCCGCCACCGTCGTCGACGTGGTTATCCTCCAACCTTTTTCCGGTACATTCCCTGTGCGATTCGGTCGATGACCATGGCGCAGAACAAGATAGCGAGACCACCGAGCAAGCCCTGCCCCTTGGCCGCATACTGCAACGCCTCAAGGATTAGCGCGCCAAGTCCTTCAGCACCGATCAGGGATGCAATCACAACCATGGACAGGCTCATCAGAATGGTTTGGTTTATCCCGGTCATGATCGATGGCATAGCGAGCGGAAACTCGACGTTCATCAGAAGCTGCCATTTGGAGCAACCGAACGCGACCGCCGCCTCCTTGGTAGTTTCAGGAACGCCTCGCATACCAAGCGCCGTCAGTCGGATCACCGGCGGCATGGCAAAGATAATTGTCGCCAACACCCCCGGTGGTTTACCGGTGCCAAAAAATGCGATGATGGGAATCAGGTAGACAAAGGCAGGCATGGTTTGCATGAAGTCCAACACTGGCTCGGCGAAGTTATAGGCGCGTTTGCTCTTGCCAAACCAGATGCCGAGTGGAATGCCGAAAACCACACAAAGCGCCGCGCCTGCGCCAATCAACGCAACGGTGATCATGGAGATCTCCCAAAGCCCCATGAAAGCCAGATACGCCAGCGACGCCGCCGTGAAAATGGCAACCCTTGGCCCTGCCAAACGGAATGCCATCACGACAATCACCACCATAACAACAGGCCATGGGGTATCGATCAGGATGGTTTCCATGCCGTCCAGGATGTTGCGGATCGATAGTGTAACGCCATCGAACACATCACCGAAGTTATTGGCCAACCAGTCGAAGCCGGCATCGCCCTTTTTGGCCCAGTTGGCGAAGTATTCCTTCTTGACCGGAAAGTCGGTGATCGGGATCGTTCCACCAATAAAGCCACCGGTGAGATCACTGAGAACCTTGTCCGGATTGGTTACGGTGAACCGGAACATGGTCAACGGCCAGATCGCAATCGACAGAAGGATTCCATATATAGTACTGGTGCGGCTGACGCCCGCTTGCAATGTGGGATTAGCCCGCCAGTTCAGGTACTGCTTCTCATACGCGACATTGGCGTAGAAACCCTCAACCAGTTTCACTGCGACGAGAATGGCGACCCCGGTCAACAGGACGGATGTCGCCTCCCCTGCCGCCTGCGCGGCCATTTCACTTGCCTTGTCCGCCACTTTCTTCAGATTATCGGCAATCTTAAGCGCGGCATCGGCTGCCGCCTGATCACCAGCGGCAACGGCTTCCTGGGCCTGATTTTCGCGTTTGGCGATATTCGCGGTCAGCCGCTCGTAGCGAGCGATTTGATCAGCACCCAGTTCACCCCAGAGACCACGCCCTATTTGTACAAAGGCAAACAGTTCGAGGACAATGAAGGTCCAGAAGAAACCCCATACGCCCCGCATCGCCGCCCAAAACGGTCCAATCAAGGCTGCCATCATGTTCCATGACCAGGCAAAACCATTGGTTCCCTGAATCTTCGCGAACTGTTCGGCATAGTATGTCTCGTTAACCTGGACGAAATCGCCGACGGAACTTGAAAGCGTCTTGGCCCCCAGTTCGAGGCCCGTATCGG
>JAJFIE010000201.1 GCA_021775275.1 Rhodospirillales bacterium
CACTGCCAAGCGCCCTGAACGGGATAGATTACCGCTGTCAGGACGGCGACGAACAGCAGGAACGGCCAGAGCTTGATCCGCTCGGCCACGGTTCCCGATATGATCGAAGCCGTGGTGGCAACGAAAACCATCTGGAAAAACCAGTCTGACTCGGACGAATAATCTCCAGAAAAATCGCCGGCCATGGCGGCGTCATTGTCGCCGCTCCACGGTACGAACGATCCGATGAATCCTCCGTCCACGCCCATGTACATGACGTTGTACCCGATGAGCCAGAACATCACGCCCGCCAATGAATATAGCGCCATGTTCTTCATGCAGATGGTCGCGACGTTTTTGGTGCGCACGAGCCCTGCTTCGAGCATGGCAAAACCTGCTGCCATCAACATGACGAGCACACCGTGAACGAGAAATGAAAATGTATTGAGAATGTACGCCGTTTCCGCAGAAACGGCGGCGAATGCAGGTTGTGCGACAAGCATGCACACTCCCACCAGGCCAGTAAACGCCACACTGAATTTAAGGGGGCGCAGCCAGCGGTTAGGTATATTAATCTTGGGCATTCCGGTCTCCTTCTTAAAAACAGGTTTTCCTGTTTTCTGCGGCATGACGCCGTCAGCTGGGTCCCGTGGCCGGAATAACAAGAGCTTCCTAATCGCCGTTTATATTTCAAAAGCCGTGCCAGAAAGCGATGCGAAGGGGAATTGATTAAAATCAACAGGTTAACGATGAGCGGAAATTGATTAAACACCCAAATGGGTCAATTATTGCACAAATTTTGTGCATTCATTGGCGTATGTTCAAAATTTAGGCTGTCGGATGCGCCTAATATTTCAGAAATACTGGACAATTTCCGGGTCGGATATCATCGTGAAAACATGGCAGACCAGAAGACGGATATTCTGATTATTGGTGGCGGGCTAGCGGGTGGCACACTGGCCTGTATTCTCGCGTCCCACGGCGTTGATACTGTGGTCATCGACCGCGAAGCGCCGTCAAGCGTGCTTGATCCTCTCTACGACGGTCGGGCATCCGCTATCGCTCTTGGCAGTCAACGGGTTCTGGCCGGGGCTGGCCTGTGGGACGATCTGGCCGATAACAGCGCCCTCATTCAGGATATCCGGGTTGCCGATGGCGATTCACTGATTTTCCTGCATTACGACCATCAGGACCTGGGTGGCGAGCCGTTTGGCTTCATGGTGGAAAATCGTCGCCTCCGGGTGGCATTGGCAAAACGGTTCGCCGAGCTGGACAGACTTGCCGTGCGTGCGCCGGACCGCCTGGAAACGCTGGTGCGATCGCCCGACGGTGTGACGGTCCAGTTGCAAAGCGGTGATACCGTCCGCGCGCGTCTGGTAGTCGGCGCCGATGGACGCGATTCGGAAGTGCGAAAGCGCGCGGGCATTCAGCTGACGGGCTGGCCCTACAATCAGCACGGCATAGTCTGTACCGTGAGCCACGAAAAACCGCACAATAACATCGCGCACGAATACTTCCTGCCTGCCGGACCCTTTGCGATTCTGCCCCTGATGGGCAACCGGTCGTCCATTGTATGGACTGAGCGGTCCGAATTGACGCCAGCGATGATGGCGCTGGGCGATGTGGCGTTTGGCGTCGAGCTTACGGAACGGTTTGGAGATTTTCTCGGGCGTGTTGAGGTTGTCGGCAAGAGATGGAGCTATCCCCTGTCCCTGCAATTCGCCGAGCGCACCATTGACGAGCGGCTGGCGCTCATCGCCGACGCGGCGCACGGTATGCACCCCATTGCCGGACAGGGCCTGAATATGGGGCTGCGTGATGTGGCCGCCCTTTCGGAAGTACTGATCGACGCCCGCCGGTTGGGCCTGGATATGGGGGCCGCGACGGTGCTGGACCGGTATGAGCGCTGGCGGCGCTTTGATAATACAGTCATGCTGGCCGTGACGGATGTGCTGAACCGATTATTTTCCAATGACATCGCGCCTGTCCGGTTGGCGCGTGACGTGAGCCTCGGCATCGTAAACAAAATTCCACCGCTTAAACGCCTGTTCATGCGCCACGCCATGGGGTTGGTCGGCGAGCTGCCTCGCCTGATGCGGGGTCAATCTCTCTAGCAGGCTCTTTAGCGGCTGGTCTTTCAAGGGTCGCGGCTAAGGCCCTGGCGCTCTAATTCATCCAAATAAACCTGCCACATCTCGGTCTGGTGGAGGCCGTATTCATAGAGCGTTTCCCAAGTGAAAATCCCGGTATCGTGCAGGTCATCGAATTTGAGTCGGACGGCGTAATTGCCGACAGGCTCGACGCCCATAATGCCCACATGCCGCCGTCCGGCAACCAGTGTTTTTTGACCGGGGCCATGGCCCTGTACTTCGGCGGACGGACTTTCGACCCGCAGGAACTCAGCAGGCAGACTAAAACTCTGGCCATCGGAAAAGTCCACCTGCAAGCGTTTTTCCTCACGGACCAAGCGGATTTCCGTTGGATGGACCTGGGGGCGGAAATCCTGCATTAACGAACCTCGCTGAGGGGCGATGGCGCGTTGGGTCCATCGCTTAACGGTCGCGCCTCGTCGGGCAGCATGATCGGAATACCATCGCGGATTGGATAAGCCAGACCCGCCCGCTTGCTGATCAGCTCCTGTGCATCCGGGTCATAGCTCAGCGGCCCCTTGGTTAGGGGACACACCAGAATTTCCAATAATTTTGGGTCAACGCGCCGGTCTGTCATGACTTGGACTCCTGTAGAAAAACGAAAGGCACACGTTCCGGACGCCTTATTTAGTGTCGAACGCCATGGTTCGCCGTATCGCCGTGCAAGGACAAGGCCATCAGGTTGCCCAGCAGTTCACCCCGCATCGCCGTGTTCTCGCATTCCAGCAGGGCCTGTTTTTCACTGGGCGCGAAGGGACAGAGGATGGAGAGCGTGGTGATAAGCGCTGAGTCTGCGGCGCCTTCGATAGTCGACCAGTCTGCGTCAATGCCGTTGGCGAGAAAATATGCCTCAACTGTGGTCAGCAAACTTTCCCGGTGGGGGACATAGCTGGCATCATCACCCAGATCATCAGCAAAGGGGGAGTAATCCGGGCTGACCCTGCGGTATCCGGACTTGAGGGAAAGCTCCGAGGCGATCCGGAAGCGGCAAATGCCTAACAATGTAATGGCGAACCGGCCATCGCCGGTTTCTGAAAAAGAAATGATCCGCCCGGCGCATCCCGTTTCATAAACAGCGGGTTCGCCGTCCGGCGATTCCACATCGGCGGCTTTCGGCTGCACCATGCCGACAATGCGTCCTTTTCCCAGCGCTTCTTCGACCATATTCAGATAACGCGGTTCAAAAATATTCAAGGGCACTGTTGCACCCGGCAGCAACAGCACGCCCGCAAGTGGAAAAATAGGTAACTCCACGGGCAGCAAGTCTTCGGTCGGCATGTCGCCGCCAAACATGGATGCGCCGGGGTTGTGGCCTTCCGTCATGAAAATAAAACGGCAGACAGCTGTCGCCGCCCTTCAATGGTGGCCGGGTGGCTGTGCCCAAGAGCCTCGAAGATCTTCAACAACTGGGTTCGTGCGGCATCGTCATTCCAGGTGACGTCGCGGCGGATGATTTCCACCAATTCTTCAATCGCTTGCTCGCTCTGACCCGCACCGTAGAGCGCCACCGCCAGGTCCAGTCGGACCTGATGATTGTCCGGGTTCGCTTCCAATTGGGCCACGAGCTCCTCTGTAGCGGACGCATCCGATGTGCCGGACTGCTCGGCAAGTTCCAGTGCGGCCACGGCGGCGGTAACCGCCGTATCTTTCTGCAATTCCGGCGTCAGGCCATCAATGATCTGGCGTGCATGGTCATATTCGCCTGTCGCCGTGGTGCACCGGATCAAACCGGCGATGGCCGGACCACTGGCGTCGTCCTGCCCAAGCACCTGGGCGAAAATTGCTGAAGCGCTCTCCACATCACCGGCTTCCAGCGCTGCTTCCGCCTCTTCCAGGGCAGCGTCCGCAGGCAGTTTGGCGCCGTCGGTCAGGCGTCCGATAAACTCTTTCAACTGGCTTTCAGGCACCGCGCCCTGAAAACCGTCAACGGGCTGCCCTTGCGAAAAGGCATAGACCATGGGAATGGACTGAATGCGCATCTGCGCTGCCAGATCCTGGTTTTCATCGATGTTGACCTTGACCATGCGGACCAGACCACCGACCTGCCGGACCAGTTTTTCCAGCTGGGGACCAAGTTGTTTGCATGGCTCACACCATGGCGCCCAGAAGTCTACAATAATGGGGACTTCCTTTGAGGCTTCGATAACATCGGCCATGAATGTCGCCGAGGTGCTTTCTTTAACCAATTCAGTCGCACCGCCTGTCTGGCCGCCAACAGGGGCGGGTCCGGTATCGCCGACCAAAGGGTCATCACCGCCGCTGGGCGCGTCGGCATTGGCGCCAGAGGGTGTGTTTCCCGGTCCGATAATAATAGCCATGGTTCACAGTTTCCGTTTTTCAGATCATTAAGACAGAGATGGCGGTTTCCGCGCCGTAACGCAAGCCCCATGCCCGGATTTGGGGCTTAGAGTGCCACAATGGCCGGTTCGTGGCCACATGACCGAATAAACGACATCAGATCATCCGGTGCGATGGCCGTTGTCGCATCATTCACCAACGGATGATAGTTAAGCACGTTATAGGACATCATTTCCTTATCCAGCACCACGTTGACCCGGCCTTCAGAATCATTGATCAGGGCAAATGGCGTTACTGAGCCGGGCACGATGCCGAGGATTTCCATCAGAAGCTCCGGCTTGCCAAACGACAGATGGTTGGAGCCGATCAGGTGGCGCAGGCTTTTCATATCGATGGCGCGATCCTCGAGAGTCACGACCAGCCAGATATCGCCTTTCTTGTCCTTCAAAAACAGGTTCTTGCAGTGCGCTCCCGTTAACTCACCGCGAAAAGCCTTGCTGTCGTCAACCGTAAAGGCAGGGGCGTGCTCGACCGTGGTCGTTTCAATGCCGAGATCGGCAAGATGGTCAAAAAGCTGCTCGCGTGTCTTCGGCGAGGATTGGGGCATGGGCTGGGACATAGACCGGATAGTAGACTGTTCAGGTCGAGCTTCTCAAGGCCCGGTGTCCTGGAGAGGAAGAAAACGTTCGTGAAAGATGAGCCTTGCAAAGACAGGCGCGGTGCGTATTATCGGCGCGCTTTCGGTCCCCCGGTTTCAGGGTGACGTCGGATTAAGCGGGCGTAGCTCAGTGGTAGAGCATCTCGTTGCCAACGAGAATGTCGTGAGTTCGAATCTCATCGCCCGCTCCATTTTCTTCTGGAAGTAAAAATTCCCAGCCACACGGAAACTGTTCTGCTGTAGCGTCTCAATGGCGTCGGTATGGCGATCCCTGTTTCCGGGACTGTTTTATCCGAAAGTCGCCACCGGCGTTTCCCTGCTTCCCTTCCTGAATCCAAATGGGCTAACCTACAGACAAACCGTGCATAAGCACGGCTTGGGAAACATAAGGGGGCACCTTCATGGCGGCAAAAGCTGAACAAACGGCGTCACGACTGATCAGCAGGATTGTCACATCTGCGCGCAAACGTTTGGGTAAAACCAAAGGGGCTCTGGCGGAACGTTATATCCGCCAGTATTTCGACAATGTGCCGCCTCATGACATTGTCGAACGCGGCGCCGACGAGTTGGCCGCCGTGGCGACCAATCAGCTTGCCGCCTGTCAGAACCGCCGATCATCCCAGGCGATTGTCCGCGTTTTCAATCCGACGAAAAAATCCGATGGATGGGAAGCCGAACGCACCGTTGTCGAGGTGGTGACCGATGACATGCCGTTCCTGGTCGATTCCGTCACTGCGGAACTGAATCGCCTCGACCTGACCGTTCACCTGATTATCCACCCCATCATGGCCGTTACTCGCACGTCCAAGGGTGCGCTGCGAGACGTTACCGACGCAGGGTCGGGCGATCCTGACATCGCGCGGGAATCCTTTATGCATGTGGAGGTAACGCAGGAAAGTGGTGCGCGCCTGAAGGAAATCAAACAGGGCCTGGACAAGGTTCTGAAGGACGTGCGCGCCGCCGTGGAAGATTGGCGCACCATGCGCCACCGGATGTGGTCATTGATCGAGGAACTGGAAACCGGCGGTATGGCCGGATATTCAACGGAAACCGTGTCCGAAGGGCGGGATTTCCTGCGCTGGATTCATGACAACCATTTCACCTTCCTGGGATATCGGGATTATACCTTCAAGAAAACAGGCAAATCCGTATCAGCAACCATCGACAAAAAAACCGGACTTGGCATTCTGCGCGACCCGTCGGCCACGGTTTTTGAAACCACGTCGGCACAAGGCGCGACCCCGCCCGAGGTCGATGCGTTTATGCGTCACCCGGACCTGTTGATGGTGACCAAGACCAATGAGCGCACCACGGTTCATCGCCGGGTTCATATGGATGCCCTCGCCATCAAGCGTCATGACGCGCGTGGCAATGTAATCGGTCAGCGGGTCTTTGTTGGCCTGTTCACGTCAACAGCCTACAATCGGACGCCGCGCGAGATACCCCTGCTGCGTCAGAAACTGGACCGGGTTATCCAACGCGCGGGCTTCCGCCCGGCCAGCCATGACGGCAAGTCGTTGATGAATATTCTGGAAACCTATCCGCGCGATGAGCTGTTCCAGGTGTCCGATGACGAGTTGTTCGAAACCGCCATGGGCATTTTGCACCTGCAGGAGCGCCAGCGGGTCGCCCTGTTCGTGCGCCGGGATGACTTCGAGCGGCATATGTCATGCCTGGTGTTCATTCCACGGGACCGCTTTAACAGTGATCTCCGCGGAAAAGTCGGCGATCTTCTGGCTGCGGCCTTCGACGGTCGTCTGGTCGCCTTCCGGACCCAGTTCGGTGACGGACCGCTGGCGCGGGTCCATTTCATCATTAAAACCAAGCCGGGTTCCATCCCCAAGTATGACGTCAAGGAGATTGAGGAACAGCTTGTCGCTGCGGCGCGGGTCTGGAGAGATGAATTGGAAGACGCGCTTTGCCAACACTTCAGTGAACGCGATGTGGGCGCATTTATGGCGCGGTTTGGCCAGGCGTTCGGGCCGGGCTATCAGGAACAGTATGACGCGGCCATTGCCGTGGATGATATGGATATGATCGACCGTGTACTGGAAACCGACACCATCGGCATGAATCTTTACGACATCACGGGCAGTAAAGATGCATTGGTGCGCTTCAAGCTGTACCATGCGGACCGCACCATTCCGTTGTCAGACGCACTGCCCATGTTTGAGCACATGGGTTTCCGCGTCATTGAAGAGGCGCCGCACCGGATCGAGCCGACCGCTGATTCCGGGCGCGTGGTGATGATCCACGATTTCGGTCTGGCTACCCAGGACGGCATGCCGGTCAACGTCGAGGACATCCGGGAAAACTTCCATGATGCTTTCCAGAAAGTCTGGTACGGCGCGGTGGAAAGTGATGGCTTCAATGCTTTGGTGTGCCGGGGCGGCTTGACATGGCGACAGGTGGTGGTTCTCCGAGCCTACTGTAAGTACCTCCGCCAGACCGGGATTACGTTTTCGCAAATCTATATGGAGCAGACCCTGTCGAGAAATCCGGGGCTGGCGCGGATGATCGTCGATCTGTTCCAGGCCATGTTCGATCCGGCCAGACAGAAAACGGCGTCGCGGGATGCCGCGCGTATTCTGAAATCCTTTGAGGCGGGGTTGGTGAAGGTCACCAGCGCGGACGAAGACCGAATTCTCCGTCGCTTCCTCAACGTGGTCGAGTGCACGCTCCGCACCAACTACTACCAACCCGACGACGACGGCGCGGACAAGTCCTATCTTTCCTTCAAGCTGAACTCCCGCAATGTGGAAGAGCTTCCCCTGCCCCGGCCATTGAGAGAGATTTTTGTCTACAGCCCAAGGGTCGAAGGCGTGCATCTACGGTTCGGTCTGGTCGCTCGTGGCGGACTTCGCTGGTCAGACCGACCGGAAGATTTCAGGACCGAGGTTCTCGGCCTGGTCAAGGCGCAGCAGGTCAAAAACGCTGTCATCGTCCCGGTCGGATCGAAGGGCGGCTTCGTCGTCAAGCGACCGCCGACCGAAGGTGGGCGCGATACGTTCATGGCCGAGGGCATTGCATGCTACCAGACCTTTATTTCCGGCCTGCTCGACCTGACCGACAATATTGTCGGTAATGGCATAAAGCCACCCAAGCGCGTGGTACGCCACGACCAGGATGATCCCTATCTGGTTGTCGCGGCAGACAAGGGAACGGCGACGTTCTCCGATATCGCCAATGACGTATCCAAAGCGTATGGACACTGGCTGGGCGATGCTTTTGCCTCTGGCGGCAGCCAGGGTTATGACCACAAGGGCATGGGCATTACCGCCAAGGGCGCATGGGAATCCGTTAAGCGGCACTTCCGTGAAATCGGCACGGATATTCAGAATGAGGACTTCACCGTTATTGGTGTGGGCGACATGTCGGGCGACGTATTCGGCAATGGCATGCTGCTGTCCAAACACATCAAGCTGCTCGGCGCTTTTAACCATCTGCATATCTTTGTTGATCCAAATCCCGACCCGGCGAGAAGCTGGGCCGAGCGCAACCGCCTGTTCAACATGGGCCGTTCGTCGTGGACCGATTACGACAAGAAAGTCATGTCCAAAGGCGCGGTCATTTATGAGCGCTCGGCCAAGACCATTACTCTGACGCCGGAAATCAAGAAGTTGTTTGGCATGGTGAAGGACAAGGTCGCTCCCAACGAATTGCTTCGCGCCATGCTCCGCGCCCAGGTCGACTTGATGTGGTTCGGCGGTATTGGCACATACATAAAGGCCGAGTCCGAAAGCCACGCCGATGCCGGTGATCGCGCCAATGATGCGATCCGGGTCAACGGTGAAGAGATCGCTGCCCGGGTGATCGGCGAAGGGGCGAACCTGGGAACCACCCAGTTGGGCCGCATTGATTACGCACTTCGCGGCGGGCGCCTGAATACGGATTTCATTGACAATTCCGCCGGCGTTGACTGCTCGGATCACGAGGTCAATATCAAGATCCTGATCGACGCCAGTGTGGCTTCGGGCAAGTTGAGTCCCAAGGACCGTAACAAGTTACTGGCTGTTATGACCGACGAGGTCTCCGATCTTGTGTTGATGGATAATTACCAGCAGAGCCAGGCAATCTCCATGGTTCAGGCCAGAGGTTACCATGCCGCCGAAAAC
>JAJFIE010000202.1 GCA_021775275.1 Rhodospirillales bacterium
TCCACCGTCTGGCTGTTCAGCAGACCTTTTTCGACCAGCAGACTTTCCAGCGCCTTGACCCGCAAGGCCGGATCGGACGGCAGGTCCGTATGCAGTTGTCCATGAATATCAATGATGCGCTGGGTATCGTGGCTGGTCACTCTGCGTTCCTTATCCGGGGTTTGTTCCAAAAACAGACTATAACATTACCATCTTTTGTCTTTGGGGAAACCCGCATGATCGCGGCCAAAACATCCGGGTTTGATCGGGGTTTCATTGACACTTCCCCCCTTCCCGCTTATGTCTTTCCCCGCCCGCTCACTTAGTGTTCAGCAGGCCGCAAAATCGCAACACGGGCACCGCCCAAAGACCATCTCGGAGAACGTCCATTCATGTTGGAAGCCATTGCCAAGCGACTGTTCGGCAGCGCCAATGATCGGTATGTGAAGGACCTTCACAAATACGTCGATGCCATCAATGCAATGGAACCGGAGATGGAAGCTCTTTCCGATGATGACTTACGCGGACACACGGACCTTTACCGTAACCGCCTGAATGCGGGCGAAGCGGTGGATGACCTGATGGTAGAGGCCTTCGCTACCGTTCGCGAGGCCGCCAAACGCACCCTCGGCCAACGCCATTTTGATGTGCAGTTGCTGGGCGGTATTGTCCTGCACCGGGGGATGATTTCCGAGATGAAGACCGGTGAAGGCAAGACCCTGGTCGCCACGCTGCCGGTATATCTGAATGCATTGAATGGCAAGGGCGCGCATGTGGTCACGGTAAACGACTATCTAGCCAGCCGCGATGCGGAGTGGATGGGGCAGATTTATCGTTTTCTCGGCCTCACCGTGGGCTGCATCATTCCGGGCCTGGATGACGCACAACGTCAGGCCCAGTATGGCTGTGATGTGACCTACAGCACCAATAACGAGCTCGGTTTTGATTACCTGCGCGATAACATGAAATTCCGCCTCGAAGATATGGTTCAGCGGGAATTCAATTTCGCCATCGTTGATGAAGTTGACTCCATCCTGATCGACGAAGCGCGTACGCCGCTTATCATTTCCGGCCCGACCGAGGATAACTCGGAACTCTACGGCGTCATCGACAAGCTGGTCCCCGAACTGGGCGACGAGGATTTCGAAAAAGACGAGAAGTCCCGTGGCGTCACCTTCACGGATGAAGGAACCGAGCACATGGAGCGACTGCTGGAGGAAGCGGGGCTGTTGCAGGAAGGCGGCCTCTACGACATCCAGAATATCTCGTTGATCCATCACGCCAACCAGGCGCTACGTGCCCATAAGCTGTTCACGCGCGACACTGATTACATCGTCAAGGATGACAAGGTCATCATTATCGATGAGTTTACCGGGCGCATGATGGAAGGCCGCCGCTATTCGGAAGGTCTGCATCAGGCGCTGGAAGCCAAGGAGGGTGTGGAAATCCAGAACGAGAACCAGACCCTGGCGTCGATCACGTTCCAGAATTACTTCCGTCTGTATCCCAAGCTTGCCGGCATGACAGGAACGGCCATGACCGAAGCCGGTGAATTTTCGGAAATCTACAAGCTCGACGCCATCGATATGCCCACCAATGTGCCGTGTATCCGCAACGACATGGA
Source organism: Rhodospirillales bacterium (assembly GCA_021775275.1). Taxonomy (GTDB): domain Bacteria; phylum Pseudomonadota; class Alphaproteobacteria; order Rhodospirillales; family Casp-alpha2; genus JAJFIE01. The sequence continues at coordinate 1,604 of JAJFIE010000202.1, forward strand.
CGACGAGGTCTATCGTACAGAAGCGGAAAAACTCCTGGCTATTGTCGCCGAGATCGAGGAATGCCGCGAACGCGGCCAGCCGGTTCTTGTGGGCACAGTGACCATTGAGAAATCCGAGTTGATTTCGAGCATGCTGAAAAAACACAATATCCCCCATCATGTGCTGAATGCCCTCTATCACGAGCAGGAAGCCCAGATCATTGCCCAGGCCGGTGGCCCCGGCGCCATCACCATCGCCACCAACATGGCGGGCCGCGGCACGGACATTCAGATGGGCGGCAACGTGGAAATGCGTGTGCAACAGGAAGCCGGCAAAATTGAAGACCCGGCCAAACGTCAGGCCATGGAAGATAAAATCCGCACCGAAGTAGAGGCCAACAGGAAAATCGCCCTGAAGGGCGGCGGGCTTTATGTGCTCGGCACCGAGCGGCACGAAAGCCGCCGCATCGACAATCAGTTACGTGGACGGTCGGGGCGTCAGGGTGATCCGGGCGCATCGAAATTCTATCTGTCGCTCGAAGATGATCTTATGCGCATCTTCGGTTCGGAACGCATCGATTCCATGTTGCAGAAACTGGGCCTTGAAGACGGCGAAGCCATTGTCCATCCGTGGGTCAACAAGGCGCTGGAAAAAGCCCAGATGAAGGTCGAGGCGCGCAACTTCGAAATCCGCAAAAACCTTTTAAAGTTCGATGACGTGATGAACGATCAGCGGAAAGTGATCTACGAGCAACGCAAGGAATTGATGGCGACGGATGACGTATCGCAGACCATCGTCGACATGCGTCACGACTCCATCGAAAACATGGTCAGCATCTGCATCCCGGAAAAAGCCTATGCCGAACAATGGGACACAGACCACCTGCACGAGGAAACACTGCGCATCCTCGGCCTTGATCTGCCGGTTCAGGACTGGGCCAGGGAAGAGGGCATCGCGGAGCAGGAAATCAAGGAGCGTCTGATTGACGCGGCGGACAGGAAGATGGCGGAAAAAGCCGCACGCTACTCGCCGGACGTGATGCGCAGTGTGGAAAAAAGCCTGCTTTTGCAGATCCTTGACCAGATGTGGAAAGAACATCTGTTGACGCTGGACCATCTACGACAGGGTATCGGCCTGCGCGCCTATGGGCAGCGCGACCCCTTGCGCGAATACCAGCGCGAAGCATTTAACCTGTTCAATGAAATGCTCGACAGCCTGCGCCAGAGAGTCACCTTGTTTTTGGCCCATGTGGAGCTTCAGATGGCGCCCAGCGAAGAAACCTTGCTGCCACGCGGTCAGGAAACCCGTGAATCCCGACAGGACCCTGCTTTTGGCCAGTCAGATGATGACAACTCGCCAGAGGAACCCAACAGCGTTACCGTGACGTCCCGACGGCAAGACGGCGAGGTTGATCCCAACGACCCAACCACATGGGGCCGCGTCCAGCGAAACGCCCTGTGTCCCTGCGGCGCCGGCAAAAAATATAAACACTGTCACGGCAAAGTTGTTTAGAGCATCACCCGAACGCTGCCGAGACCACCAATCTCCACATCGACCACATCACCTTCGTTTTCTGGCCACTTGGATTCCACCAGTGACCCGGTGAGGATGATCTCCCCGGCTTTCAGACGTTCACCGGCGGCATTCTTCAGGTTCGCCAGCCATGCGACAGCCTCAAGCGGATGACCGAGCACGTCGGCGCCAATCCCCCGTCCCACTTCCACACCATTCAGCAGCGTGCGTCCTTCGATAGATTGCAGATCCAGATCACGCCACGCGGTGACCGGATCACCCAACACGCATCCGGCGCCGAAAAAGTCATCGGCCATGAGCGTCGGCGTACCCATGGCACGAAAATCCATATAACGGTCATCGACAATTTCAGCCGCGACCATGCAGGTATCGATGGCATGTCTGACGCTTTCGCGGGTATGGGCTGCATCATTGACGTCCAAGTCCGCGCCGAGACGCACGGCGATCTCGCACTCAAGTCCAATCCGGGCAAAATCCGTCAATCGTAACGCCGCCTGGTGGTGGTAGACTGTCCCCGCCATGATGCCCCCGGTGCAAGGTTGCTGAATATTCAGAAATTCCTGCATCACCTGAGTGGTGCAACCGATCTTGTAGCCCACCCGCGCACCCAGACCGGCCGCTTCCAACCGGGCATGGATCAGGGGTTGTATGGCAAGGGCATCATCCGCTGAAACAGGGCGAATGCGTTGATCCAGTGGTTCCATCGCACGCGGACTCAGGCGATTTTTGGCCAGCACTTCGGCCGCACCTGAAATATCCGGTGTCGGTGAAGATACGGTCGACATTACTGTATAACGCGTGCAGCCCGACCACCTCGCCGCCGACTTCCGCCCCCCTGCCCGGCATTAATTGCGCCATGTTTGCTGACCTGCTGCAACAATCCGATGAGCTTTTGCGCCTCATCCGAGGGCGCACCCGTGCAGTGCGCGACCGTGGTGTCAAGAACGGTTCGGGCGGCAGAGGCAGGCTCTATGCTCTGTGGCAATTTCATGAGCCAGGAGAGCAGAACGTCTTGCGCCGGACCAACAAAGGCGTTGGCATCTTCAAAAATCTGGTGCATCAGGTTCACCGGATCAAAATCCGGTCCCGGCTCACCCCGTTTGCGAGTCAAAAAATCAGTCATCGTATGCGCACCATAGTCTCGTTCCGACAATAAACGCTAGGTCTGTTTGATCTGTTCGATTGACCTGCGACCGACTAAGATTTCGTCCCATCCGTCACCGATACCAAATAATATTTGAGGAATAGTATGACGCAACCCTGTCCCGCCAACGTCGGTGATCCAGTCGAGCAGATTGAGACGCCGGCGTTGCTTGTCGATCTGGATGCCTATGAGCATAATCTGGATTGCATGGCGACGATCATTGCCGAGCACAACGTACGTTTTCGGCCCCACGCGAAAACCCACAAGTCACCCGAAATTGCTCTCGATCAGATCAAACGGGGCGCCATCGGTATTTGCTGCCAGAAAGTCAGCGAAGCGGAAATCATGGTTCAGGGTGGCGTGCCGGACGTGCTGGTCAGCAATCAGATTGTCGGGCGGGCGAAACTCCGACGTCTGGCCGCATTGGCGACATCAGTCCACATCGCCGTCTGCGCCGATGACCCGGGGAATATTGCGGAGATCAATGCGGCGGCGGCAGAGGCAGAAGTTCGCCTGACTGTCCTGGTTGAAATTGACGTGGGTGCTGGTCGCTGTGGCGTACCACCGGGAAATCCGGCGTTGGAACTGGCCCAGGCGGTGGCATCCGCACCCAATCTTCAATTCGGCGGCCTCCAGGCCTATCATGGCGGTGCACAGCATATCCGTAGCCATGAGGCGCGACGTTTAGCCATTGTTGAAGCCGCCGGAAAAACCTCTGACACCATCAAGCTGCTGGCGGGTGACGGGCTTGAATGCCCCATGGTAACCGGTGGCGGCACGGGATCGCTGGACATTGACCTTGAGTTGGGCGTCCTGAATGAATTGCAGGCCGGATCGTACATCTTCATGGATGCCGATTACGGGCGAAATTTTGATCGTGATGAAGCGCCCTTCACACCCTTCCGGAACAGCCTGTTTGTTCGTGCCTCGGTCATGAGCACACCACGCAGTGGTGTGGCCATCATTGATGCGGGCCTGAAGGCCCTCGCTTTTGATTCAGGCAATCCGGAAATTTTTGGACGGTGTGGGGCGCATTATGTTGCGCCATCGGATGAGCACGGCAATCTGGAAGTATCCGGGGCCAACCCGTTGCTATTGGGAGAAGCTGTGACCCTGATCCCCGGACACTGTGACCCGACGGTGAACCTGTATGACTGGTACGTTGGCGTTCGCGGAGACGTGGTGGAACGAGTATGGCCCGTTGCTGCAAGGGGCGCGCTTTCCTGAATTATTTATTACCCATGGCTTGTCCATGGATCACTTATATTAATCTAACACCAGATATGACACTGTCCGTGTTGGCCGAGATCAATAATGTGAGAGACCATGTCGCAACGTTTGCCCGGAAATGCCTTTGCATTCGCCAGCATGATCACCTGGGCGACGGCCTTTCCGGCGACTGAAGCGCTTCTCGAGACATGGCATCCGTTGTCGATGTCCGTCGGGCGATTGCTGTTCGGCGGCCTCGTTTTGACCGCCTTTGTGGTCATGACGGGAAAAGTCCGTGAAATCATTCACGCACCATGGAAGAGAGTCTTCTTCATCGGCGGCGTCGCTCTGGGCGGCTCGACCATTGCCCTCAACTGGGGACTGGCATTATCAAATCCGGTTACCGCCGCTATCATCCTGACAGCCATGCCCGCAGTCGCCCTGATTGTCGAGGTTATTGCCGGAGAAGTGCGCCTGACACCAAAGCTTGTCGCCGGCATCGTATTGGCAGCCGCAGGTGGCGCGTGGGCCAGCCTGTCGGGGCAATCCGGCGTTATGGCATTCCAGGGCGGCGAGCCATTGCTGCTGATCTCCGTAGTCTTTTTCGTCTGGTATTCGCGCTCTGCGGTTCGGCAACTGCCCATGCTCTCCGCCACGGCAAAAAGCGGTCTGACACTCGCCATGGGTGGCGTGATGATTGGTATTGTGGTGGTGACATTGCATGTATCTGGTTTGGAGACTGTCACCTATGACTTTTCGCCCGGACCCTTTGCATTGATGCTATGGATTGCATGCGTGAGCAACGGTATCGCCATGGCCTTTTGGCTGGCGGGTGTGGAACGCATCGGCATGACCATCGCCGCCATTCATATGAATCTGGTGCCTTTTTATGTCATGCTTTTTGTCCTGATGTTGGGTGGTGAGGTATCCATTGGCCAGGCCTCCGGCGCACTGCTGGTTATTGCAGGCGTTGTAATTTCCCAGTGGCGCACGACCGAAGCCAGCTAAGGGTTCCGCAAAACGTTGATTGCCTTATACTTGACACGCATTATTAATGAGAGAAATCCATGCACGATGGCATGCCATCACAGGCGGAACAGGGTAGTGAGCAAAATTCGGTAATCGGCAAACTGATCGATTTCACCGGATATGCATGGGCGCGGTTCACGGAAGACCGGTGTTGGCGCATGGCGGCCGGCCTGAGCTACACATCCCTTCTCGCCGTGGTTCCACTAACTGCTATCGCCTTTTCCATGCTGGCGGCATTCCCGGTTTTCGAAGGCATGCGCGAGAAGTTTCAGGATGCCGTCTTCGCGAACTTCCTGCCGCAATCTGCCGAGGCCATGCGGAGCTACTTTGACCAGTTCATCCAGAACACCACGACGTTGTCCGCCGTGGGCATCATTGGTCTTGCCGCCACGGCAGTGCTGCTGTTAGGCACCATAGAAGCCGACCTTAACGCCATCTTCCGGGTCAAACGGCCCCGCCCTCTTATCCCCCGGCTTCTGGTCTTCTGGGCCATGATTACGCTGGGCCCATTGCTCGTGGGCGCCAGTTTCTCGTTGGCGACGTATCTGTTCATCGCCAGCGAATGGCTCGGGCTCGATGTGCTCGCCGGGCCGTTGGGCTGGGCAGGCCTGCTCGCGCCGACGCTGCTGATTATTGCGGGACTGAGCGCTTTTTTCATGGTTATCCCGAACCGTCATGTCCCGCCGCGTGCGGCACTGGCTGGCGGCGCCATTGCCGGTATTTTGTTTGCCTTGTTACGCAAGGTTTTTGGCTGGTACGTCAGCACGTTCCCGACCTATCAGAATGTCTATGGCGCGCTGTCGGTAGTGCCGATCTTTCTGATCTGGATGTATTTGTCGTGGAGCGTCGTCCTTCTCGGCGCGGTTATTACCACCACGCTGGGCGAATGGCGCCGGGCCGGTGGGCGGGAGCCCGCCGGTGATGTAATGGGTGCTGGGCGACTGAAGGACGCCCTTGCCGTTCTGACTGTTCTGGCTGAAGCCAGCCTCACCGGTCAGGTGGTCAGGCGCGCCGAACTTCTCAGAACTTCCGCCATGGCGGAAGGTCGCATGGAAAGGGCTCTCGAGGCATTGCGGACAAAAGATTTTATTCAGCCAACTGTAGACGACGGATGGATACTGTCGCGTGATTTAAGCAGGACGACGTTATTCGACCTGTTTGATGCCCTTTCCCTCGCCCCCAGTCTGCCAGAGGGAGGGTGTGCGGGCATTTCGGGTTATATCAGTGAAGCGCGGCACAGTATTCAACAGAACATGGACGTTCCGCTGGATGAATTGCTAAGTCAGGACAGTAATTCTCACGACAGGCCGTGATGCCCCATTTCGAGAAATTTTTCACGCCGTTTCGCTTTAAGAACGCCACCATCAATACCGCCAATTTCACTCAATGAATCAGCGATAGCCTCACCCACAGCGGCAATGGTGACATCCGGCTCCCGGTGTGCGCCGCCCAGTGGCTCCGGAATGATCGTGTCAATTACCGCCAATTTGTAAAGATCTTGCGCGGTAAGACGCAGGGCCTCCGCCGCCTCCTTCGCCAAATCGCCATCGCGCCATAAAATCGAGGCGCAGCCCTCCGGTGAAATCACCGAATAGATGGAATGCTCCAACATCATCACCGCATTCGCCACCGCCACTGCAATAGCGCCACCGGACCCGCCTTCACCGATCACAATACTGACCATCGGCACCTTCAGGGTGAGGCACACCTCAATACTGCGTGCAATCGCCTCGGCCTGACCGCGGGCCTCGGCATCAATCCCGGGGTATGCTCCCGGCGTGTCGACAAATGTAATCACCGGCAGCTTGAAATGATCCGCCATCTGCATCAAGCGCTGCGCCTTGCGGTACCCTTCCGGGCGCGCCATGCCAAAATTATGTTTGATCCGGCTATCCGTATCGACGCCCTTTTCGTGACCGATGACAACAACGGAGCGCCCCTTGAATCGGCCAAGCCCCCCAATGATAGCCTGGTCTTCGGCAAAGGCGCGATCACCGGCCAGCGGTGTGAAGTCCTCGATTAATGAAGCGAGGTAATCCACCGTGTGTGGTCGATTGCTGTGACGCGCCACCTGGGCCTTTTGCCACGGTGTCAGTTTTGCGTAAGCCGATGTCAGTAACCTATCAACCTTGGTTTGAAGCTTGCTGACCTCGTCGGCGATATTCACTTCGCCAGCGCCACTTAAATGGCGCAACTCCTGGATCTTACCTTCCAGTTCGGCGATTGGTTTTTCAAAATCGAGGTAGTTATGCATTCAATTAGCCATGGTTATTTCGACTATTCGACCAACACGCGGGTTCAAATATATCTACCGGACCCGCTGTGCAATCCAGATTAACATTTTTCCAGACTGAAAGAACAACAGGGAATGGACGATTACCCAAAAATATCAATGCGTCTGGGTGGGGATAAGTACTCGAACTGCATAAAGAACTTTGATACAAACTGTGCACTTCACAGGACGCGGGAACATGGCGTTTATCATGTTTTCCCCGATCATTGCCGGATATTTGAGAGGGGGATGAATAGGTGAGTGCTGAGCGCCCGGCCCGAATTCTGGTTGTTGATGACAACGCGCTGAACAGGCATCTGTTGGAACAGCAGTTGGCCATCCATCAGTACGATGTCGCCACCGCTGATGGCGGGCTTGAGGCTGTCCGGTTGATGGAAACCGAACCTTTCGATCTGGTGTTGCTTGATGTGATGATGCCCGATCTCGACGGGTACGGGGTGCTTGATAAAATCCGCCAGACAAAGACATCTCTTGAATTGCCAATTATCATGGCGACCGCGCGTGACGACAGTGCCGACATCGTCATGGCATTGCGTCATGGCGCCAATGATTATGTCACCAAACCTATCGATATCGCCGTTGCAATTGCACGTATTGCAACCCACCTCACTGTGACCCGAATCAGCAATGATTTGCGGGTCAGCGAAGAGCGCCTGAACTTGGCCATGAAAGGCACCAGTGACGGATTGTGGGACTGGGATTTGGTCCATGATACAATTTTCTATTCCGAGCGATGGAAAGCCATTCTTGGATATGGCGAAGAAGAAATCGGTAATGCCCTGGAAGAATGGTTCTCCCGCATTCACCCCGATGAACTTGGCCAGTTAAAGACAACCATCGACGACCATCTGGGCGGCAAGACCGACCACTGTCAGATGGAGTGCCGCATGCTTAATAAAGACAGCAACTATGTCTGGGCCGTAATCCGTGGCGTGGCTGTCTTCAACCCGGACGGAGACGCTGTTCGCTTCGCCGGCTCCATGACAGATGTTACGCACCAAAAGACATTTGATCCTCTGACGGGGCTACCTAGCCGGGTTCTGTTTTCTGACCGTGTCGAACGCACACTCGCTTACAGTCAACGCTCCAAAAACTACGATTTCGCCGTCATCATACTGCACCTGAACGCGCATGCGAAAATCAGCGCCAGCCTGGGGCCTGTGGCGACGGAAGAGTTTCTGAACACATCGGCCCGGCGCATTACCGGTCTGTTGGACAATGAGGATTTAGTTCCCGGTATCTCCCCTGAGAATGTCACCGTCACCCGGTTCGAAGGCGCCGAATATGCCGTGCTGACAGAGTTCGCGGAAACACCTGCTGATGTCTCGCGACTGGCCGAGGAAATCAAATCTGTCCTTTCACAACCGTTCGCCCTGAATGGACAGGAAGTCTATACAACCGTTTCCATGGGCATCTCACTGGGTGGCCCCAATTACCGGGTCACTGAGGAAATATTGCGCGACGCCGGCGTCGCCCTGGAACGCGCCAAATTCAATGCCTCTGGAGCTGTCGAAATTTTCGATACCGAGATGCATCAACTCGCCCTTGACCGCCTGAAGATGGAGGCCGACCTGCGCCGCGCTATTTCCAAAAACGAGTTGGTGTTTCATTGCCAACCTGTTGTTCGGGTCGATACAGGAGAGATTTGTGGTTTCGAGGCCCTGGCGCGCTGGGATAATGCGCAACGTGGATTGGTTTCCCCTGTGGTTTTCATCCCTCTTGCGGAACAACTGGGCATCATTGACGAGATTGATGACTGGATCATGCGGGCGGCATGCCATTTCCAACAGGAACTGATCGAAAAGGGTCTGCCGAAGATCGATGTCGCCGTTAACCTATCCGTTCGTGAACTCCAGTCTACAAATCTGGAATACAGGGTGGATAAGCTGATCAAGGATACCGGTGTTGACCCCAAGTTTGTGGAAATGGAAGTTACGGAATCCATCTTCATGCAGGAGATTGAACAAACCGTGTTCCTGCTCCAGCGGCTTTCAGCTAAAGGAATCCGCTTCTCCATCGACGATTTCGGGACGGGATACTCATCCCTGGCCTATCTGCGCCGGCTACCGGTATCCGTTTTGAAGATCGACAAGTCGTTTATTTCAGATATAGAAAATGGCGAAGAAGCGCGCTCCATTGTTTCCAGCATCATCAGTATGGCGCACAAACTTGGCCTGGAGGTTATCGCCGAAGGGATCGAGGAAATTGAGCAGTGCGATTTTATCCAACATGAAACATGTGATCGTGCGCAAGGTTATTACTTCAGCAAACCCTTGCCGCCGGAAGATTTCGAGGCGCTATTGCGTAAACAGATCGAAGACAATAGCGATGCAGAATAAAAAAAACGCGGGCAAAAGATTAAACCCTTCCGCCCGCGCTTTTCGATTTCAATCTGCTTCCTGTTTATTCAGAGCCCGCTACCTGGGCGGCTTTCTCGACCATGACTTCGGCCTGACGGATGGAGGCGATATCGATCAGGCGGCCATCCAGTGCAACGGCGCCACGGCCTTCACGCTGGGCTTCTTCCATGGCTTCTATAATGCGCTTTGCTTTGGTCACTTCTTCCGCGCTTGGGCTGTACAACTCATTTGCCAGATCAACCTGACTTGGATGGATCGCCCATTTGCCCTCACAGCCCAGCGTTGATGCACGCTTGGCCTGCGCCGCATAACCATCAGGATCGGAGAAATCACCGAACGGTCCGTCAATGGGACGCAATCCGTTGGCGCGAGCGGCAACGACCATCTTGGCGATAGGATAGTGCCACATGTCACCCCAGTGGATGTCGCGATTTCCTTCATCATCAGCATCGGTTAGCACGTGGTAGTCGCGGTTCGGTCCACCAATCACAGTGGTTCGTGCTTTTGTCGAGGCCGCATAATCGGCCACACCAAAATGCAGGGACTCCAGACGCTTGCTCGATGAAGCGATGTCAAACAGGTTCGCCATGCCGAGCGCTGTTTCGATAATGAGCTCGAAGCCAATGCGTTTCGTCAGTTTCATGCCGTCTTCAATCTGGGTGCACATC
>JAJFIE010000203.1 GCA_021775275.1 Rhodospirillales bacterium
CGATGACTTCGAAGGCCTGGGCGCCGACCGCGCCATGGCGCTCGCGGCGTCGAGCGATCAGACGCCCAATGATCTGTATCATGTTCTGTTTGAGGTTTCATGCCGCAGCTTCCTCCGGTTTGATCTCGACTGCCAGCATCAGACGGACAAACCCGTTTCCCATAATCGCACATGGCTGTCATTCACCCACGAAATCACCTTCGCCAACGCAGCCCGTCAACTGGCTACCCGATACCCTGAGCTATGGCCGAACGCCCTGTTGCAGATGTGCTGCTTCTTTGGCCGTAATGCCAATTTCCTCGATCATTCCGTCAATATGGCGGCGTGGGAAGTCACCGAACCAGAGCAATTTCTGGGCAATACCTTCGACAGCCTGTACGACCATGGCCGGTTCGAATACATCGTCGCCGCGCATCTGGTGAAAACCGCCACCGCCATTTCCAGCGAGATTGAGAATGCGCCGGATGCGTCGTGGACGCCAACATTGCTCGCCGCCCTCAACAGGTTTCTGCAATCGCCGGTGAAACGCCGCCATCCCGCCCGGTCAATCCGCCAGGCCCTGGCATTCGTCGCTGTGGAAGATTAACCGGTTTGTCTTTAATCCACTTCAGGGGATAAATTGGCCTATAATTGGCCAGGGGTCCTTGTGATGACAAAAAAAATCAACCGCCGACACGTTCTGACAGGCGCCGCTGCTGCGAGCGCCTTCGGTATGGCATCAACGTTGCCGACGCATTTTGCCATTGCCGGCAAGGCGCCGATCAAGATCGGCATTCTTCTGCCCTATTCCGGCACCTACGCCATGCTCGGCAACTCCATCACAGACGCCTTCAGGCTACGCATGGTCATGGCGGGCGATACCATGGGTGGCCGTCCAATCGAATATTCCGTGATCGATAGCGAGATGTCGGTGCCCAAGGCGCCACAAAACACCAACAAACTGGTCACCCGGGAGAAAGTCGATTTCATTGTCGGCCCGGTTCATTCGGGCATTGCCCAGGCTATGGCCAAGATCATCGGCAGGCGCACGAGCCCGATCATGGTGGTTCCCAATGCAGGGTCCAACAAGGTCACCGGCGAGCTTTGCGCGCCAAACATCTTTCGCGCCTCGTTTTCCAACTGGCAACCGGCCTATCCGGGCGGCGAGGTTATGGCCAACGACGGACATCAGACCGCCGTCACCATTTCATGGAAATACGCGGCGGGCATCCAGATGATGGACGCCGGAAAGAGCGGCTTCGAGAAAAACGGCGGCACGGTGCTCAAGCAGCTTTATGTGCCGTTCCCCGATGTGGAGTTTCAGGCCTTGCTGTCAGAAATCGCCGCCCTGAAACCCGATGCGGTGTTTTCGTTTTTCTCAGGCGGCGGCGCGGTGAAGTTCGTCAAGGATTACGCGGCGGCAGGTCTTAAGCAAAGCATTCCGCTGTACGGTCCCGGTTTCCTCACCGAGGGCGTCACCGAAGCGCAGGGTGAGGCTGCCGAGGGCATCAAAACGACGCTTCACTATTCGACGGAGCTGACCAATCCCACCAATGTCGCCTTCAAGGCGGCTTATGAAAAATCTACGGGGCGCAAAGCCAATGTGTTCGCCGTTCAGGGCTACGACACGGCGAGCCTGTTGTTGCAGGCGGCGGCGGTGGTTGGCGGCGATGTCGAGGCAACGGACGCCGTCATCCATGCGCTTGAGAATACCAGCGTGCCGGATAGCCCGCGTGGCCCGTGGAAGATGTCGAAGGCGCATAACCCCATCCAGGATATCTACCTGCGACAGGTTGTCGGTGGCCGGCACAAAGTGCTTGGCGTCGCCGCCGAAGCACTGGAAGACCCGGCCACAGGCTGTAAACTGGTGTAATCCGCTACTTCCTCCACTAGACTTTCCCTATGGACGCCGTTTCTTTTCTGATCCAATTTCTGAACGGGATACAGTACGGGTTCCTGCTGTTCCTCGTCGCCAGTGGCCTGACGCTTATTTTCGGCATCATGGGCGTCATCAATCTGGCCCATGGCTCGTTCTATATGCTGGGCGCGTATCTGGTCTACTGGTTCACCGGCATCACAGATAACTTCTTTCTGGCGTTGGCTGTATCACTACCGGTTATGGTCGCGTTTGGATTTGTCGTCGAACGGTTCGCCATCTCATTTTTATATAACCGCGACCATCTCTATCAGGTGCTCCTGACCTTCGGGTTGATCCTCATCCTCAACGACGTGCAGAAGATATTCTGGGGCAGCGAGTTCCATGGCATTCCGGTGCCAGAGGCGCTTTCCGGCGGTATACCGCTTGGTGATACCCAGGTGTATCCCGTGTACCGCCTGTTCATGTCGCTCGTCTGTCTAGGCGTTGCGGCGGTGCTGTTTCTGGTGATCCGGCGCACACGGCTTGGCATGATGATCCGCGCCGGGGCCGACAACCGGGAAATGACCCAGGCGCTGGGCATCGATATCGGGCGTATCTTCGCTATCGTCTTCGGTCTTGGCGCCGGACTGGCCGGGTTTGCCGGCATGATCGGCGCACCGGTCAGTTCCATCTATCCGGGCATGGGCGATCATATTCTGATCATTTCGTTTGTTGTCGTTGTCATCGGCGGCATCGGCTCCATCAAGGGCGCGTTCATCGGCGCCATGCTGATCGGACTGGCCGATACCTTTGGCAAGGTGTTGCTGCCCGATGTCGCCAGCATGGTTGTCTACGCCCTGATGGTGCTTGTGCTTATATGGCGACCCCGGGGCCTGTTCGGGCGAACGCTTTAACCATGCAGAACACGCGCCCGGTCAAGTTTCTGATCCTGATTGCCCTGACGGCGCTGGCCGTCTTTCCCTGGGTCGGTGACGAGTTCTATGTGGACTTCGTCGGTCGCCTGATGATTCTCGGCATCTTCGCCATGAGCCTTGATCTCCTCGTCGGGTTTACCGGCCTTGTCAGT
>JAJFIE010000204.1 GCA_021775275.1 Rhodospirillales bacterium
GGGTGCCGCACGCCATGCCGATGGCGATGGCCATAAAGACGAACACTAAATCTCTGGAATCTTTGACAGGGTTTCTGAAGCGCACAATTGACATCGCGCCAACAAGGGCAAATGCCCTCGCAATATTTGAACCAATGATAATCATGATCAACGCAATTGTAGCACTGATCAGAATCATTGAGTGAACGAACGTCCGCGAATACGAATGTCCCGAATGGGTGTGGATGTACGCCTTGCTGAGCAAGAAAGAGTAGATTGCACTGGAAAACAACGCCATGACGATATCAATCACCGTGATTGCAGCAACAACGTTGGCGTCCTGTGCTATTTGTTTTAAAAACTCGTCCAATACTCTGCTCTCCTCAAATATGATCTAGCCTCGAAATTAGTAATACGGGCCATCAAACATATATCGTCTGCTATTCATGCATTCGAGTCTAGAAGCCTGTAGTCTTTTTCGTTTCACTCGGAAGACAAGGCCACAGTACGCACGCATTGGCCCCATGCAGACCCCGGTCGGCCCCTGTTTTGTATGCCGGGGCGCTGATGATACCTGGTGGATCGAACACGCGGACAACGGCGCAGTGTTCGTGAAAACCAATATTTCAGGGCGTCTGTCGAATCTAACGCTAGGCGGGGATAAACCAACAGCCACGCTGCCAAATACCGAGGATGGAAGTTATTCGATATCCTTCCCCTCTCACGGAACTACGTTTGCCTAGCGACCTAGGTTTTCTGGGCAGCCACCCTGATACCGCCGAGTTTTCCACTGGAAAAATAGCGGTCAACAACCTCATAGAATGAACGCAGGTTGCTAACCACATCCTCGCCATGGACCCGCACATGTCGGCCTTTTTGTTGTTCGTAGGCTTCGATTCGTTCTCCGGAAAACTCGGTCCAGTCATCCGACATGTCTTCGCTGAAAACCGAGGAGAACCCGGCACCTTCAAGGTTCGATTCATACGTCGGCAATTCCACCAGATGGTTGGCATAAATTTCCGTTGAAAGCTCGGACCATTCATCGTCACTGAAGGGTTGCCGACTGGTCAAATCTTCGGTGAAGAACGATCCGCCTGGATTGAGCACGCCAAAGCTCTTTTGCAACAGGGCGTCGTGGTCGTGAATATGATACAACGCCAGCCAACTGACGATGGCATCAAAGGTTTGCCCGCCCCAGTCGTGGGTCAGAAAATCACCGCAAACATGAATAACCTTGTCGGAAAGGCCACACCGTCTGGTCAGGTCCGAGGCGAGTTCGTTCTGGTCGGATTGCAATTCGAGCGCCGTTACTGTTGCGCCGGTCTTGTTCGCAATATGCCGCGCAGGTCCGCCAATTCCCGATCCGATTTCCAGAACGGACATACTGGAATTTATGCCGAGTTCGCTTATGGAATGGTCGACGGCTTCAGTGCCGTGATAATGCAGTTGATCAAAACTGCTCAGTTCCTCAACCATCAGAACATCGGACTCATCTTTGCCGAGTTCACGCAGCTCGTTGAAAACCCGATCAACATGAGTGTAAAGCTTCATGGATTTAATATCTGAATTCTGCATTAGAATGAGGCTCCAGAGGAAAGCTGCTGAAAGATTCGCGAACGGCTCAAAAAAACAGTTGGACGCCATCTTAACGCGATCACAGAGGGATGCTGAAAATAAATGTTCTGTTCTCGATAAATATCCTATAACATCAACTGTGATCACAGTTCGTGGCCAGATTTTTCTTCGTCTCAGCCATGTTATGAGGACAGTTATGGGAATTCCCGCCGGGTTGTGGATGAGGGGGCAATATAAACCTCCCTGTTTCGCCAAGTTGAATTGCGAAACCCGCACCCATGGAAACTGTCGTTCAATTCAGGCGGAGGAAATCACAAATGGCAAGGCGAAGCACACGGCGTGACCGGCGGGAACGCTCTGGTGGTCTGACGCAGGCACCGTTCCAGGCGCTCAAAAACCCCTACGCACCGCTGGAAGTCCTGTCCCAGGATCAAATTGAGGTGATTCATCACGCCTCGTTGCGCATTCTGAAAGAAATCGGCATGCGGGTCATGGACCCGGATTCCCGCCGGCGGTTAAAAGCCATTGGATGCGACGTCGATGAGAGCACCGAGCGTGTGCGGTTTGACCCGGCACTGGTCGTTGAGTTGATCACTGGCCTGCCCCCGGAATATACGGCCCTTGCCCGAAACCGTGACAAGAACCTGATCGTGGGGGGGAACAACATTATCTTTTCCACCGTGGTCGGGCCGTCGTTCGTCAATGACCTGGACCGCGGACGCCGTCCGGGTACTTATGATGAGTTATGCGATTTCATTAAAGTCGCGCACGGTCTCAACATCATCCATCAGGACGGCGGCGGCGGGTTCGAACCCATGGATTTGCCCCCTGAATCCCGCCACATGGACATGATGTACGCACAGATTACCCTGACCGATAAAGGCTGGCAGCCCTGCTGGCTGAACAGCCGCGCACGCGCGACCGATGTCATCGAGATGACCTGCATCGCCTTAGGGATCAGCCGCGATGAGCTGTCCAACATCCCGACCATTGCCGCAGGCGTGAATACAAACTCGCCCCTGTTGCTTGATGCTGAACTGGCGGAAGGACTGGTGGTCATGGCCGAAGCCGGTCAGCCCGTCGATATCACACCGTTCACCATGGCGGGCGCCATGAGCCCCGTCCCACTGGCGGGAACCCTGGCCCAGCAGAACGCGGAAGTCCTGGCGGGTTTTGTTCTGGTGCAGGCGGTCCGGCGGGGCTGCCCCTGCGTCTACGGGCATTTTTCCACCAACGTCGATATGAAAACCGGCTCGCCTGCTTTCGGCACACCCGAATACACCAAGACCACCCTGGCGTCGGGCCAGATGGCGCGGTTCTACGGGGTTCCGTTCCGCTCCAGCAATACAACGGCGTCTTCCGTGGCGGACGCCCAGGCGGCCTATGAGAGTGAAATGTCGCTGTGGGGAACCGTCATGGCGCACACCAATCTGGTGCTTCATGCGGCCGGATGGCTGGAAGGCGGACTGACCGCATCGTTCGAAAAGCTTATTCTGGATGCGGAGATGCTACAACTCATCGCGGGCGTGCTGGAGCCTATTGAAGTTAATGAAAGCACCCTGGCATTCGAGGCCGTCGAGGAAGTTGGCCCCGGCGGGCATTTCTTCGCCGCCGCCGACACCCTGGAGCGGTACGAAACCGCCTTCTACGCGCCGTTGGTTTCTGACTGGCGTAACTTTGAAACCTGGGAAGAGGATGGTGCAAAAACCGCCACGGAACGGGCCAATGGTATCTGGAAGCAACTGCTCGCGGATTATGAAAAACCGCCCATCGACCCGGCTATCGAGGAAGAACTACAGGCCTATATGGCGAAGCGCAAAGAGGAAATTTTCCGATCATGAGAACCACAGCGAGAGTCGTCGTCATCGGCGGCGGCGTCACCGGATGCAGCATCCTCTACCATCTCGCAAAGATGGGCTGGACGGATTGTGTATTGATCGAACGTCAGGAGCTGACATCCGGCTCGTCGTGGCACGCAGCAGGAGGCCTGTTTACGGTTCTCGGCCCCAATCCCGTCGCCCAAATCCACAAGTATACCTTTGATATGTATTCGGAACTGGAAGCCGCCGGGTACAACTGTGGCTTCCACCACACCGGTGGTATCGTGTTATGCCGGTCTGAAGATGAAATGGATTCCGCCAGGCTGGTGCAAAGCGCCGTTCGAAGGCTCGGCATCGAGGCCCACTTTGTCTCCCTGGCGGAAGCAAAAGAACGCACACCCATACTGGACACCTCTCCACTGGTCGGTGCGTTGTGGGAGGTTGATGGCGGCCATGTGGACCCGGCCAGTGCAACCCAGTCTTTTGCACAAGCCGCCCGTGATCTCGGCGCAACAATCTATCGGCACGCCCCTGTGATCGAAACCAACCAGATGGCCAATGGGCATTGGCAGGTAGTCACCGAAAGCGGCGCCATTGAAGCCGAGTTCCTGGTCAATGCCGCTGGTCTCTGGGGACGCGAGGTTGCGGCGTTGGCGGACATCAAACTACCGCTCGTGCCGGTGGAACATCACTATCTGGTAACCGAAAACATTGCTGAAATCGAAGCTCTGGATTTTGAGCTACCACAGATTAATGACAACGAAACCAACGTCTATGCCCGACAGGAAGGCATGGGGTTGTTGGTCGGGGCCTATGAAGACAAATGCCATCACTGGGCCACCGACGGCACGCCGCTGGATTTCGGCCATGAGCTTCTGCCCAATGATCTCGACCGCATGATGTGGAATTTCGAGAAATCCATTGAGGTCATGCCCTGTCTGGCGGACGCGGGCGTCAAAAGGATCATCAACGGTCCCATGATTTTCTCGCCGGACCTGGGCCCGCTGATCGGCCCGCACCCGGATCTCACAAATTACTTCTGCGCCAATGGCGTGATGAAGGGCTTTAACGAGGGCGCCGGGATCGGCAAGGTGCTGGCCGAATGGATGATCGAAGGCGAGCCGTCCTTTGATATGTCCATGTGGGACGTCGCCCGTTTCGGTGACTGGGTGAGCAGCGACTACACCAGGGCGCGGACCGCCTACTACTATGAACACCGATCCCACAGCGTCTATCCATCGGAAGAAGTGGAAGCCGGACGACCACTGGGCACAACGCCCGTGCATGATCGGCTGGTCGCGGCCAACGGTGTATTCGGTCAGGCCTACGGCGTCGAGCACCCCAACTGGTTTGCCCCCGACGGCGTCGAGCCAAAAGATAACAAAACCTATCGTCGCCCGAACTGGTTCGAACACGTCAACAACGAATGCCGGGTTATCCGCAATTCAGTGGGTCTCATGGAATTCTCCGCCATGTCCAAGCTGGAGGTTAGTGGACCCGGTGCAGAGGCCTGGCTGAATTTCATGCTGAGCAACCGGGTGCCGGACGAACCGGGCGGTACGGTGCTCTCTCAGATGTTCAGTGAAAAAGGCAGCATGATCGGTGATTTTTCTGTCAGTTGTGTGGCAGCGAATCGCTACATGTTATTCAGCGCCGATTTCATGCAACTCTATTACCTCAGGCATTTCAGGAACCACCTGCCCGACAGCAGCGTGACCATTCGTAACCTGTCCCCTGACCTCGCCGGTCTCCACATCGCAGGCCCTGCGGCACAGGAGTTATTGGGAAGCATTGCTGATGGCGATGTCAGCACCACTACCTTTCCCTTCATGAACAACAGGATTATGGGCGTAGGCAACGTGCCGGATGTGATGGTCGTCCGCATCTCTTATACCGGGGAGACAGGGTACGAGCTTTATTGCCCCAGAGAACACCAACTTCCCCTGTTCGATGCCCTGGTTAGTGCCGGAAAATCTGTGGACCTTGGCTTTGTCGGCACACGGTCGTTGATGGCCACACGGCTGGAAAAAAACTTCCCCGCCTGGGAACTGGAACTGTCGCCTGACTACACCATTTACGAGGCCGGCGTGCAGATGTTTACGAAGTTCGACAAGGGTGATTTCATCGGCCGTGACGCCGTGCTGGCACAAAGGGATTCCCCGTTGCGCGAAGTTCGCACCGCGTTCACCATTGATGTCGATAACGCTGACACATGGGGGGACGAAGCGATCTTCCGGGATGGTGAATGGGTCGGTTACGTCACCTCTGGCGGTTACGGCGCACATGTGGATGAAAGCATCGCCCTTGGCTACGTGCTGCCGGATGCTTTCGAAGAGGAGGCCGGATTCACCATCGAGATTCTCGGCGATATGCGCCCCGCTGTTTTACACATCACGCCACTCTACGACCCCACAGGGAGCCGTATGCGAAGCTAGTTTTCTATTCCTTCTTATGTGATAGGGTGATTCGCCTCTGACTTTAGAGGACAAAGAAAAATAACAAACGTATAGCGAGGACAACCAATGGTTCAGCGACAGGGCGGCGGCGTGAAGCGGCTTTCACAAACGTCCCTCAATGACCAGATATATCAGAGTCTGAAGTGGTCGCTAATTATTGGTGAATATACACCTGGCAGTGTCCTGTCTATCCGTTCTCTGGCGACAAAAATGGGGACCAGCGCCATGCCTGTGCGCGAAGCGCTGACCCGCCTCGCCTCGGAACGCCTGCTGCTTTCGTCCGCCAATCGTTCATACCGCGTGGCGGAACTGGAGCCGAAACGGGTGGCGGACCAGTTTTTTGTTCGCGCCCGTCTGGAAGGTATCGCCACGTCCCTTGCCGTACCTCACATGACCACACGCCAAATTGACCAGTTGGAAGAACTGGCCAAACAGATGGTCCATGATATCGAGAACGACGATAACGAGAACTATATTGTTCGAAACTACAACTTCCATTTTTCCATCTATGCCGCTGCCGGAAATGATGAATTATTCTGGACCATCGAGCGGTTATGGGCGCAAACCGGGCCGTTCCTGGCCCAGGTCGTACGCGATCAGGACATGCCCGAAGATTGGCAAATCCTGCACACGGAAATTGCCAAGGCGATCCGGGCACGTGATGCGGATTATGCTGCTCAACTGATCGAAAAGGATATCAGTTGGAGCACCAATACCTTCCAGGGCATGAGCCAGTCTGGTGAGGATTAGACTCGGGCTGCGGCGTCATGGATATCTTCCAGAACCGCCCGGGCGCTACTTCGCGGCATCAGAATATCGAAACGGTCAAAGGCATTTCCATCCATGGGACGGCTGACCAGCACCGGGCTCGCGCCGAGGCGGGACTGAAAACATGCCCCATGCCCGAACAACGACGGGTGGATGTCAACGGAACAAAGAGATTGTAAAACATCCACCGCTTTGCCGCCCCACACGCGCAGTGACGCCCAGGCATCGCTATGATCCGTAGCGAACACCGTGGATGATGCAAATTCCTCGATGCCGCCATCTCCGCTCGAGTACACCACCAACCACCGATCAGACGCCAACCCATAGGCCATACAACCCGGTCGAATCATAAGCTGCTGGTTTACGGGTGGCAGCCTGGCCTCCACATCCCGACCGGACAGCAGCACCATCATCGGGATTCGTATTTCATCGATCTCAATCACACTATCAAGAGCATAGGGTAATGTCAGAGAGTGACCGGGTTCATGGAAGAC
>JAJFIE010000205.1 GCA_021775275.1 Rhodospirillales bacterium
GCAGGTGCAGTTCAGCTTTTGGCAGCCCTTCGATGAATGCTCTCATACCGGTTATTCTCCTGATCCATGTATAATGGGTTGGTTAGAGGTCCAACACCAAAAGATTAATCATTGGGTTGCAGACGGATGAAACAGCCAAAATCAATGGAATCTCTCGAGAAACTCGGACGTGTCAGGCTTTCCAGATCCTTCTTTATGAGAGATTTCCTCCACAGCGAAATTTCAAATTTCTATGGAATAGCCAACATCCCTGATGATCCTGATCTTGCAATTGCCGCCGGCTCAAAACTCTGCGAGGAACTTCTTGAACCCCTCAGCGATGTATTCGGCGGGATAAGCATCCGGTCGGCGTACAGGTCATGTGCGGTCAATGAATTCGGCAACAAACACGATCTCAATTGCGCGACGAACGAAAAGAACTATGGCAGGCATATCTGGGACCGAAGAGACGAGAATGGCCACATGGGCGCGACCGCCTGCATTATCGTGCGATCATTTATTCCCGTGTTTGAGGATACGGGTGACTGGCAAGCTCTCGCCTGGTGGATCCATGACAATCTGCCGTATTCGGGGCTTCAGTTTTTCCCCAGGTATGCGGCGTTTAATATCTCGTGGCATGAAGTTCCAAAAAGGACCATTCACAGCTATATTGACCCCAAAGGATGCCTGACCAAACCTGGCATGAGCAACCATGAGGGTTCTCACAAAGCCCTGTATGGAGAGTTACCATGAGCCTCTATGGAACAACGGCAAGATCTAAGCCGGCTGGCCCGAAACCTGTCTGGCCGTACTTTTTTCTGTCCGTGTCCGCCATCGTTCTGGCGATCATGGCGTGCATCGTCTACTGGCCAAAGGACATGCCTTCCGAGGATGATCTTGTCATGACCGGTGGCAAGATGCGGACCTTGATGATCCGCGATGATTTTTCCAATACGGGCGCTGGCGCCATGCTGCCGATCTTTACGTCGGTCTACCTGCGATTCAAGGACATTGAAGGTGAGTTTCGCTATCCATGGACGTTTCCGCAATATGGTCGCGTGCGCAATGATACGGCGGTTTACGCCGATATCTGGGTGGCAAAGGATGCCCTTGGCGGCGATGACGCTCCGTTAATCTGGGCGCTCCGTGAAAATAACAGTTACAAGGGCGACGATGAGCAGACGATTGTTTTGTATGAGGATTTGGTGGAGAGCCAGAGAAAGAACGGCATTATCCTGATCAAGCTCTCAATGACCATGGCTGGCGTATCAATCATCTTCGCGCTCTTGGGGATCGTTGTCGGGCGGTGGAACCGGAAAAAATTCCCGAACTATTATCCCTGATCGTCAAGTCGGTCCTGAACCTCACCCTGAGGACGCGCCGACCGGCAGCGTAAAGAAAAAGGTCGAACCGTTTCCGGCCTCACTCTCGGCCCAGATTTCTCCGCCGTTTTTTTGCACCATGTCACGGCAGAGGATAAGGCCCAGGCCACTTCCTTTTTCCCCTTTGGTGCCGTTTGTGGTTGCCCCTTTATCCAACACGAAGAGGGTTTTCAGCCGTTCCGGCGGAATACCGATACCTGTATCGTGAATGCTGACGGTGAACACATTCCCGTTTTGCTCGCCAGAAATGGTGACCAATCCGTTTTCCGGTGTGAACTTGACTGCGTTGTTGGTGAGATTCCGGATAGTCGTATCCACCATATTCAGATCACCGTACCCGTGCATTCCTTCAGGAACCTCATTTCGCACCGATACGGATTTCTGCTGCCCGACAGGCGACAGCAGCTCTATCGTGCGTTCGGCCAGTTCGTGCAGATCCACGATGCAGGGTTGAAAGGCCACTTGATCCATTTGGAGACGCGCCCACTCCAGAAGGTTTTCCAACAGGGAACTGACGATTCTGATGTTGCTGCTCATGCCCGTGATGTACTCGAACAGGTCTTCGCGGGTCATGGATTCACCCATCAGATCAATCATTTCTCCGAGGGTCAGAAGCGATGTAAGCGGGCTGCGGAGGTCGTGTCCGATGATGGAAAAGAGTTTGGTTTTTTCTTCGTTGAGAACTTCAAGCTGGTCCTTGGTGTGCACGACCTCAGCCAACGCATTTTCCAGTTCGCTCCGCATGAGATCAAGTTGTTCAACCATGTGCGCGCTCTGGCTGGCCTGCTCCTCAAGCGTCTGATTGGAATGTCGAAGCTCAAATATCCGCTGAATAAGATCATCGGCATTGTTCCGGGCGGCGTCCCGGGTCGCGTTTTCGGCAACAACACATCGAATGGTGCGGTCGAGCAAACGAGGGGTCAGCTCAGCCCAGGAAATATAATCCTTCGCACCCAGATTTTCTGCTTCCTCCGATCGTATGCGGGAAAATTCGTCTGCTATCATCAGGGCGGGTGGCGACATTTCTTCCGATGACAGGCTCCAGATCAACTCGATACCCACTTCATCGCCAACATCTTCGGCAACAATGATCAGATCAATTTTTTCGAGGGAAAGAAGATCGTGTGCTGCGGAAAAATTCCTGGCCCAGAACATGGGCGGATATCCGGCCTCAACAAGCAGGTGCTGCATCTGTTCGGATTTCCTGTTTGACTGTTCAACAAAGAGAACATGAAGCGACGATACACTTGTCGCAGCACGATTTTCTGCGCCTGAGTCAACTGTTGTAAGAAAGTCGTTCATGTTTCCTTATTTCGTTCCGCAACTTTCCCCAAACGTACATATATGATGCGTGCGCAGGGCCGACAACACATGCCGCCGCCATATTTGCACTGCCGGTTGTCCCGCCAGGAGCCGAAGGAGTATTATACAGGATTCGCCATGGACAAGGGGAATTGTCCCATATGGACCGGAGCAAGTAGTTGAGCGATATTTCTGAATCTTCGGAACGGCGTCAGTTCGAACGCTACCCCCTGATGTTGGGCGCCTTGGTCTCGCTGCCCAAAGGGCGTTATGATGCGGTCCTGATCGACATATCGGCAGGGGGCGCCAAGTTTCAGCTCAAGGAAATGCCATTCATTGCGCCCGAAATCGGGGTCTCGATTTCGATCACAATACAGCCGTTTGGCGGATTCTTCGGGGATATCATGTGGGTGGATGATGATTTCATTGGTATGAAGTTCGATGAAAATCACAAGGCCATGGCGAGTCTGGTCCATGAAATGGTTGCGCAATCACGACCAAATACACCCGTTCCTGAATAATATTTAAGCCCGGCTCACCGCCTCTCCATCACCAGCGTGGACCAGCCTTTGATAATGGTGTGGCGCAGCAGATGGAAGCCCACCAGCCTGTGGACTCTAGACATCCAGGCGGCATCCCGTTCCACCACACCGGATATGATGGCGACGCCACCGGGCGCAATGACGTGGCTCAGGTCGTTCGCCAGTTTCGCCAGTGGCCGCGCCAGAATATTGGCTGTCACCAGATCATAAGGCCCGCCGCGCAGAATATCGCGGTGCTTGTAGCCATCGCTTTCCACAGCGCGAACCAGTTTTGCCACCTGATTTCGCCGTGCGTTGGCCCGGGTAACGACCACAGATTCCAGATCGATATCTGATGCCAGAACAGGCACCCTCCACGTTTTCGCCATGGCCAGGGTGAGAATACCTGATCCGCATCCGACATCGAGAGGACGGACAAACCGGTATTTTCGCGCCAATCGATCCAGCGCCAGCAGACAGCCGCCGGTTGTCGGGTGTTCGCCC
This sequence comes from Rhodospirillales bacterium, assembly GCA_021775275.1. Classification (GTDB taxonomy): domain Bacteria; phylum Pseudomonadota; class Alphaproteobacteria; order Rhodospirillales; family Casp-alpha2; genus JAJFIE01. The sequence continues at coordinate 3,689 of JAJFIE010000205.1, forward strand.
GACCCGAACGCCGTTCCCGCATCAAGCTGTAGCGGGACGGCGCCTCCCGGCACGGGGCCACCGAAATGTGATCCGTGAACAAAATACCGACCATGGCGAACAGGTGGGAAGGACGCCAGGTTTTCCGCCAGCCAGTTGATGGGCGGTCGCAGATCATAGATAAAAGCAGGGACGTCCAAGCCTAAATCACGTGCCAACGCCCGGGCTCCACGCTCAACGGCGTCCCGATCAGGCTCAACGTCGGTCAACCCTTCAATGCGCCACAGAGTATCCGTGACCCCAGTAACGGCAGAAACCGCACCGCAATAGCGCCGCAGGTATTCTTCAAACGGATCGACGCTGTGTTCCGGAACACGGCAGGCAATCTGCCACAGGAAACCGTTTCCCCAGGTCAGCGAAGAAGGGGCCACGGTCAGGCTTCCTCGACGAAGCTGTCCATGACTTTTTTAGTCCCGGCTTTTTCAAAGGAAATTTCCAGCTTGTTGCCATCAACAATCAGAACTCGGCCATACCCGAATTTTTGATGGAAGATACGCTCGCCAACACCAAATTTTCTTGATGCTGTTCCACTTGCCCCGTTTGCCTGTCCCCCGGTTTGCCATGGCGCCGCATCTTGCAATTTCTCCCGATAGGCCCCGCGCCGTCTGCCGCCGAAGGAATGGCCTTCGTCGGGATCGTAGCTGGAAACACCGCCACCACGATTTCCGCCATATAAACCTGGCTGAGACTCGACGGCGACGTTTTCCGGTGGCAACTCATCGATAAATCTGGACGGGATGGCGCTTTGCCACTGATTGTAGACCCGGCGGTTGGCGGCAAAACTGATGATGGCGCGTTCCCGTGCCCGGGTCAGGCCCACATAAGCGAGACGGCGCTCCTCTTCCAGTCCTGCTGTGCCGCTTTCATCCATAGCCCGTTGGTGGGGGAACAAGCCTTCTTCCCATCCGGGCAGGAACACGGTGTTGAATTCCAGTCCCTTCGCGCCGTGCAGTGTCATCAGGGTCACCTTGTCTTCATCGCCCTTGTCTTCATTTTCCATGACCAGGCTTACATGTTCGAGAAACCCGGTGAGGTTTTCATAATCTTCCAGCGCAGCGATGAGTTCTTTCAGGTTATCGAGGCGGCCCACCGCATCGGGTGAACGATCTCCCCGGGCCTTGTCCCGCCACATGGCCGTATATCCGGACTCGTCAAGCACCAGTTCCGCCAGTGCAGGGTGCCCCATACCGGACAACAGGCTACGCCAGCGATCAAAATCGGCCATGACGGCGGCCAGTGTGCTGCGCGCCTTGGCTTTCATTTCATCGGTTTCGATCAGATGCCTGATGGCGACGGTCAGCGATATGTTTTGCGCACGGGCATACTGGTGGACTGTGCGCATGGTGGCTTGCCCGATGCCCCGTTTTGGTAAATTGACGATGCGTTCAAACGCCAGATCATCATCCGGCTGTGCGATCACCCTTAAGTACGCCACAGCATCGCGAATTTCCTGTCGTTCATAGAACCGCAGGCCGCCGATGACCCGGTATGGCAATGCCAATGTAACCAGGCGGTCCTCGAACTCACGGGTCTGGAACCCGGCGCGCACCAGGACGGCCATGTCGTTCAGCGCCCGCCCTGTGCCGTGCATGTTCTCGATCTCACCGCCCACGAACCGGGCTTCTTCTTCACCGTCCCAGACGCCCCGGATGCGGATTTTTTCGCCTTCGTTTATGTCGGTCCATAGCGTTTTGCCCAGGCGGCCCTCGTTGTGTCGGATCAATCCGGAAGCCGCCGCCAGAATGTGCGGGGTTGAGCGGTAATTCCGCTCCAGTCGAACAACCGCTGCACCGGGGAAATCGCTCTCGAAACGGAGAATGTTGCCCACTTCTGCGCCGCGCCATGAATAGATCGACTGATCATCATCGCCAACGCAACAGATATTCCGGTGAGTTTGGGCGAGCAATCGTAACCACAGATACTGCGCGACGTTGGTGTCCTGATACTCATCAACCAGGATGTAGCGGAATTTATCCTGATATTTGGCCAGGACGTCCGGGTTTTCCTGAAAGATCGTCAGGTTGTGCAGAAGAAGGTCGCCAAAATCCGCCGCATTCAGCGTGCGCAGGCGATTCTGATAATCCCGATAGATTTCCACGGCCTTGCCGTCGGCGGCATCACTGCCCTCGACATCCGATACTTTGTCCGGTGTCAGGCCCCGGTCTTTCCAGCGTTGCAGGATTCCGGCCATGGTTCTGGCAGGCCAACGCTTGTCATCGACCTCATGGGCTTCCAGCAGTTGCTTTACCAGCCGGATTTGATCGTCCGTATCAATGATAGAGAACGTGGATTTAAGCCCGACAGCCTCGGCATGAGAGCGCAAAACACGTGCGCCGAGGGCGTGAAAAGTACCGACCCACCAACCCTCGATTTCATGGCCTAAAAGCATGTCGACACGCTCGCGCATTTCCCGTGCCGCTTTGTTGGTGAAGGTAACCGCCAGCATTTCCCAGGGCCGTGCCTTGCCAAGCAGCAACAGATGCGCCAGCCGTGTGGTCAGCACACGGGTCTTGCCCGTCCCCGCCCCGGCGAGCACCAGCACCGGACCGTCCATCTGTTCGACAGCCGTCCGCTGGGATTCGTTCAGAGTCTCCAGATAGCGCGCAGGCGCGGCAGCAGGCGGCGTATCCGGCGGTGGTGTAAAATCGGTTTCGGGAAACAGAGAATCGGTCATGGCAGGATATATATCACGTCATCCCCGGCGTGTCTGGCCGGTAGGAGCCTCTATTTAGTTTCATTCTATGACCAAGCGGAAACAACAAGAGAAAAATGTAAAATTGGTGACAAAATATCTTGCTCTGTGATAGGCTATGTGCGATTAAACATTCACTCCGTTGCGTCCATCTATGTGATACAGGCCGTAACGGCATATAAGGGCTCCTGCGGGAGCCCTTGCTATTTGTAGGGGGAGATATGAATTGCATCGCGGTTTTTGTCGACGCCGGATATCTTTTTGCCCAAGGTAGCACAGCCTTAACCGGCAGTAAGAAAACGAGAGCGAATCTCACTCTTGATGCACCAAAGGCAATTGGACTCTTAAAGTCTCTCGCCTCTCAAAAAACAACAGACTGTAAGCTCCTGCGCGTGTACTGGTACGATGGTGCAATCGGGGGAGCACGCCCCACAGCAGAGCAAGCTTTGCTGGCAAACTTAGATGATGTGAAGTTGCGCTTGGGTTTCGTAAATAGTTCTGGGCAACAAAAAGGGGTCGATTCGCTTATTGTGACGGATTTAATTGAATTGGCTAGGCTCAATTCCATATCTGAAGCAATACTTTTATCTGGTGATGAGGATGTGCGTGTCGGTGTGCAAATTGCGCAAAATTATGGTGTGCGTATCCATCTGTTAGGAATCACGCCTAGCAGGGGGTCTCAATCGCATCAATTATTGCAAGAGGCGGATACAACTAGTGAATGGGATTCTAGCACTATCGGTTCTTTCCTGTCGGTGCGACAAAGCGATACCGGTGAAGGAAAAGACGCTGTTGAATCCGAAATCGTGGCAGAATCTGTAGAATCGACAAATACGGACCCGATATTGGCTAAGATTGAAGCATCAACTCAAACTTTCGTTGATGCATTAACTGACGCAGATAT
>JAJFIE010000206.1 GCA_021775275.1 Rhodospirillales bacterium
GGGTGCAGGATGCCGCCGCCACACTGCCCGTCCGGTTGCTGGGCGATGTGTCAGGCGCACGCGTGGCCGACATCTGCGCCGCCCCGGGCGGCACGACCGCACAACTTGCCGTGGTTGGCGCGACAGTTGTTTCGTTCGACCGCTCGGCTGATCGTATGAAGCGTCTGAAGGAAAATCTGAAACGTCTGAACCTATGCGCCGAAACGGTGATCGCCGACGCAACGGAATGGCGACCGGAGGATCGGTTTGATGCGGTGCTGGTGGATGCGCCCTGCACGGCGACGGGAACGCTTAGGCGTCATCCGGATATTTCCCTGAGCAAAACGGCCCGCGACGTCGCCAGCATGACCCGCGTTCAGGCGCACATTCTCGACAATGCGCTACGTGCCGTTCGACCTGGCGGTCGTTTGGTGTTTTGCACCTGTTCCCTGCAACCGGAAGAAGGCGTCGAACACATCGCGGCCTTCCTCGCCCGCCACGGCAACGTCTCGCTATCACCCATCTCCACCGATGATGTCTGTGGCATGACGGATGTGGTGACCCCGGAGGGGTGCTTGCGCACATTACCCCATCAAGGTCGGGAATGGGGCGGCTGGGATGGTTTTTTCGCCGCCCGATTTGACGTGTCTTCTTCTCCGCAAGCGCCCCGCTGAAACACGCACCATCTAACGGAGCGGTTCAGTCTTTGCGGTTCTGCCGGTTCTCAATCAGATCATCGACCACCGCCGGATCAGCGAGGGTCGATGTGTCCCCCAGAGTGGAAAAATCATCCTCGCCGATTTTGCGCAGGATGCGGCGCATGATCTTGCCGGATCGGGTTTTCGGCAATCCCGGCGCCCATTGCAGCCAGTCGGGGCTGGCGATGGGGCCGATTTCCTTGCGCACCCACTGGACCAGTTCCTTTCGCAGATTCTCGTTCGCTTCCACGCCAGCATTCAGAGTGACATAGGCGTAGATGCCCTGGCCCTTGATGTCGTGCGGCGCGCCGACCACGGCAGCCTCGGCGACGTCGTGATGGGCGACCAGCGCGCTTTCAACTTCCGCCGTACCCATGCGGTGGCCGGACACGTTGATTACGTCATCCACCCGACCGGTAATCCAGTAATAGCCGTCTTCGTCGCGGCGGCAACCGTCGCCGGTGAAGTACTTGCCCTTGTAGGTGGAGAAATAGGTCTGCATGAATCGATCGTGATCGCCATAGAGGGTGCGCATCTGACCAGGCCATGAATCAATGATGCACAGGTTGCCCTCGCAGGCGCCTTCGAGTGGCGTGCCCTCGCCATCGACAATCTGCGGCTGGATTCCAAAGAATGGTCGTGTTGCGGAGCCGGGTTTCAGGTCCGTCGCCCCCGGCAGAGGCGTAATCAGGATGCCACCGGTTTCCGTCTGCCACCAGGTATCGACGATGGGGCAGCGCCCCTCGCCAACAACGTTGTAGTACCACAGCCAGGCTTCCGGATTGATCGGCTCACCCACCGTGCCCAACAGGCGCAGCGATGATCGGTCGGTTTTTTGAACCGGCCCGTCACCATCGCGCATCAACGCCCGGATGGCGGTTGGTGCGGTGTAGAAAGTGTTGATCTTGTGCTTGTCGCAAACCTGCCAGAACCGGGATGTATCGGGATAATTTGGCACTCCCTCAAACATCACCGTAATGGCGCCATTGGCCAAGGGACCATAGACGATATAGCTGTGACCGGTGACCCAGCCCACATCCGCCGTGCACCAGTAGACATCACCATCGTGGTAGTCGAACACATACTGATGGGTCATGGCGGCGTAGACCATATAGCCACCCGTCGTGTGCAGAACGCCCTTGGGTTTTCCTGTAGAGCCAGATGTGTAGAGGATGAACATAGGGTCTTCCGCATTCATTTCTTCCGGTTCGCACTCGGCGGAAACCTGGGCGGCGGCTTCGTGATACCAGATGTCGCGGCCCTCGACCCAGTTGATATCACCCCCCGTGCGCTTGATTACGACAACGGTGGTGACGTGGCCGCAGATGTTCGCTGCGGCGTCGGTATTGGCCTTTAAAGGAATAGGCTTGCCACCACGAATGCCTTCGTCGGCAGTAATAACGACATCGGACCTGCAATCTTCAATCCGGCCCGCCAGCGCGTCCGGCGAAAAGCCGCCAAACACGATGGAATGGACAGCGCCGATGCGGGCGCAGGCCAGCATGGCGTAAGCCGCCTCCGGAATCATGGGCATGTAGATGGTCACGCGGTCGCCTTTTTTGACGCCGCGTGATTTCAACACATTGGAGAACCGGCAAACTTCTTCGTAAAGCTCCCGATAGGTGATGGTCTTGTCATCCGCCGGGTCGTCACCTTCCCAGATAATTGCGGTTTGGTCGCCGCGAGTCTCCAGATGCCGATCAATGCAGTTGACCGACGCGTTCAAGGTGCCGTCGGCGTACCATTTGATAGCAACATCCGGGATCATATAGTTGACCGATTTAACCTCGGTGTAGGGCTTTATCCAGTCGAGGCGTTTGCCATGTTCACCCCAGAAGCCTTCCGGATCATCGACAGATTTCTGATACATCTTCAGATATCGAGCGTTATCGACGAGGGCGCTTTTCGCTACGCTGTCCGGAACGGGAAATATGTGTTGATCGCTCATGTCCTCTGCTTCTCCCTGAAAGGTGAGGCCGCGTCAGGTGTTTTCATCCACCTGTTTTCTGGGCATCTCTCACATTGAAACCATATTTATATAGCGTTGATTATCGCAGAAAATATCATCAGGACAAGAAACGTGCCCTGCACAATAAATGTTTTTTATTAAAGCGATTGGCTTGATAGGCCCGCTTGATTAAGCTTGATGCTGGCCGGGCATAAAAATCCGGCGGCAATCATATCTTCAGGTGTCCCGTAAAGGCCTTGGCCTACATGGGAAGAATCGGGAAGACGGTGAAATACCGTCACGTGCCCAACGCTGTAAAGGGGATTGATCAGGTAGAAGCCCACTGGAGGAAACTCTGGGAAGGGGTCTGGTCAAAAAGAACCTAAGTCAGAAGACCGGCCTGGAGAAATATTAGGCAGCGCTTGGAAAGCGATGCCCCTGCTTTCCATTAAGGGGAATAAAATGGAAATTTATACCGATTCAAAATCCACTGACCATCAATTTACCGACGCCGAACGGGCGGCGCTTTACCGTACGGTTTTCTCCCGGCGAGACGTCCGGGGACAGTTTACTTCCGAGCCCATATCAGAAGATGTTCTGAGCCGACTTCTGATGGCCGCCCATTACGCTCCATCAGTAGGGTTCATGCAGCCCTGGAGCTTTATTATTGTTCGTTCCGATGCGACCAAACGGAAAGTGCATAAACTCTTCGAGACGGCCCATTCTGAAGCAGCCGACATGTTCGAGCGGGAATCCCGGGAAACATACCGTAATCTGAAACTGGAGGGCATTCTTGAATCTCCCATTAATATCTGCATTACCTGTGACCGGGATCGTGCCGGCCCTGTCGTCATCGGGCGGACGCATATCAAGTCGATGGATGTCTACAGCAGCGTTTGCGCCGTGCAAAACCTGTGGCTGGCGGCCCGCGCCGAAGGACTTGGTCTTGGCTGGGTCAGTATTCTGGACCAGAAACATCTGAAGCAGGTTCTGGAAATCCCGAAGCGGGTTATTCCGGTGGCCTATGTTTGTCTTGGCTATGTTTCCCATTTTTTTGATAAACCGGAACTTCAGTCAGCAGGTTGGCGTCCGCGCCTGTCTCTGAGTGAGCTTATCAATTTTGAAAAATTTGACCAAGGCGCGGAGGACTCCTTCACCATGAATCTGCTGGAACGTGTTCGTTTGGATCAGGAAAAAATTGAGAATAACAACTATAGCAAAAATTTTATGGCAACAGAAAATGACGTTACTTCCGGATAAACTCTTTCCCGGTCAATTGACTCTGGCTCCAAAAGAGCCAGGTCAACCTCCTTCATTCATAGATCGGTTTAAAGCCGTATGTAAACTGTGCCGTCGCGAATCTCGTTCTTGATAGGCCGCAAGTCCTTGCCCACGCAAGGCCCGGAGATACAATGACCATCACTGATTCGAAACAGCGCGCCGTGGGACGAACACAGAATGTGCACCCTCGCCAGATCCAGAAACTGCCCGGGCTTAAAATCAAGCGACGTTCCCACATGGGGGCAACTGTTGACGTAGGTATAGACGCGGTTGCCCTTTCGGATCGCCATAACGCCGATTTTACCCGCATCACCCTCAACGGCGAATCCGGCGGAATTGCCGTCCACGATGTCGTCCAATGCACAGAGCGCCCGGGGAGTAGAGTCAGTCAGCGGGAAGAACCTTTTTCCATGGTGCCACCGTGACGCTCTCGAATAGACCTGCCTGATTGTAGGGATCGTTGGCAGTGAATTCTTCTGCT
>JAJFIE010000207.1 GCA_021775275.1 Rhodospirillales bacterium
GGAAGGCCAGTCGCTGGCGGCAATGATTGATGTGGTGGCCCAAACGGGAGAACTGCCCGGCGGATTGAACCAGACATTCTCCGCCGAAGGTGACGTCACCGCAACCGCCGCCGGCATCGCCATTGATGCCCTGGCGGTAAAACTGGGTGATACGTCCGCCAGGGGGTCGGTGGGCGTGGATTTGGCTGATATTCCTGCGGCCTCGGTGGATTTCAGGGTCAACCATATCAATCTGGACAGATTTCTTGCGCTGGCGACCAATGATGGAATGACAGCGCAGCAATCTGGCGGCGATGCCGGACAATCGGAAACGCAGTCTTCTGCTGCCGAAACTTCTGCTTCTGCCGATCAGGCGTCGGGCGATCAGGTGGCGGTCGCAATGGATGCCATATCCATTCCCGGTGATATAGGAGCGTCTCTGGCGCTCGAGATAGACGCCATTACCTATCGGGGCGAAAAAGCGGGACCTGTCCGCATTAATGCGGATCTGGCCAATGGCGAAGTCACGCTCAGCCAGTTTTCATCCCAACTGCCGGGGGCGACGGATATCGCCATGTTCGGGTTTATGAACATGCAGGATGGCGGTCCGGTTTTTGACGGCGAGGCAGAAATATCTGTCGGTGATACCCGTCGATTGACCAGCTGGTTACAGATCGACATGCCCGCCCTGCCCAATGGCCGGTTGCGGCATGTGAAGGCCAAGGCCAACATCAAGGCATCTACCAAAAACGTGCAAATCAGTGGCATCGATGTGGCGTTTGATGGCTCTAATCTGACCGGCGGCGTCACTGTCGCGTTGCGTAAGCGTCCGGCTTTCGGCGCAAGCTTTGCATTGGATCGCGTCGATCTGGCGGGGTATCTGCCTGCTACGGGAGCTTCTTCGAGTGATGCCGCACAGTCGGATACCGCGGCAAACGACAACGCCGACAGTGCATCTGGCGGTAATGCCGGGACTGCAACCGAGACCGCCGCAACAAATCCGTTTGCTGTGCTCAGTGCGCTGACCAAATTCGATGCCAATGTGAAGGCGACTGTTGGCGAGATCATTCATCAGGGGACCTCTATCCGGAAAATTGCCTTCGATGGCACGTTGTTCAGTGGCGCGTTGACGGTGAAAAAGGCCAGCGTGGCCGATCTAGCGGGGGCATCGGCTTCCGTCACCGGGACGATATCGGAACTTGGCGGTAATCCCCGGTTTGGTGATCTACAGGCGGACTTCAAAGCCAAAACTGTTCAGAAACTCGCCAACCTTCTGGAAATTGAACTGCCGGTTTCCGCCAAGGCCCTCGGCGCCGTCGCTGCGACAGCCACTCTTGACGGCCCCGTGTTACAACCATTACTGAAAAGCTCGTTTAGCGCCGCAGGGCTTCAGGGCGCCTTTGATGGCGGCGTATCCCTGCTGCCCATAAAGGATCTGGTGGATGGTGCTGTAACACTTGAACATGGTGACGTGGCCAAATTGCTCCGGGCATTTGGGGTGTCCTATCGCCCGTCAGGGGAAATTGGTGGCCTGAACCTGTCCGCCCGCGTATCCGGCGGGGCAGACCGTATCAATCTGGACAAAATGGCTGGCGCGCTTGGTGAAATTGAATTTGGCGGCACAACCAAGGTTCGGCTGGGCGGGAATATTCCCTATGTGACGGTGGCCATCAATACCAGTGAATTCACCGTCGATCCGTTCTTGCCCGCCCAACAGAACGCCGCAGCGACCCGGAAATTTGGCGTAACGCCACGCCCGGCCATCACCAACGGCGCACCATGGTCGGATGATCCGCTGGATTTAGGCGCACTCACCAGTCTGGACGGGGATTTTCGCATCCACTCCGATGCAATCAACTATGGCAATTATCGTCTGGAAGATGCGGACGTCATCGCCACGCTGGCAAGCGGCGTTCTGAAAGCTGACCGCGTATCGGCAAATCTGTTTGGCGGGCGTGTCAACGTGAAGGGCCTGCTGAATGCGCAGGGTGTTCCCAGTACAGAGGCCACGGTGAGTTTTGAGAACGCCAGTGTATCGAATATGTTGTCGGCGCTTCTGGGCAAACCGACCGCGACCGGGGCGTTTACCTTTGGAACGGCGCTGACGGCCCGTGGGGCCAGTGTCGCCGACATGGTGGCGGCGCTCGACGGAAATGGCTCATTCCAGCTGAAAGGCCTGGATGTCCAGGGCTCGGCCAAGGGGACGCCATTCGCCGGAATTCTTGGACTGGTGCAGAGCTTCGGCAAATTGGGCGCGGGGCTGACCGGGCAATCCGGTGATGGTCTTGCCGATGCAACGGGTTCCTTTGTGCTGAATAATGGCGTCGCCCGAATCGACGATTTCCGGTTGTTGTCGGGTCTCGGGAATGGGGCCGCTGCGGGTAGTATTGATCTGGCGGGATGGAAAATGGATGTCTCGGGCGCCATGACCATGGCCCAGAACATCCTCGGGCAGTTACTGACCCAGAAAGCCGGGGTGCCGACGGAACTGCCGTTCAGGGTTTCCGGTGCGCTGGATTCACCGACAGTGAAACTGGAGACGGCATCACTGGGGGATAGTCTCGGCGGCGGTGCGACGTTGCCGGGTCTGGACAAACTGGATGAAAAAGTTCCGGGACTCGGTGGATTGCTTCAGGGTGTCATTGGCGGCGCACTCGGCGGTGGCAATACGACGCAACAACCACCACCCCCGTCGCAGGAACAGTCGGAACCATCATCGCAATCGGGAACGCCTGAACCGCAACCACAACAGCAGACCTCTCCTGAGCCGCAGGAAATCAAGCCTGCGGACCTGCTGAAGCAGATTTTCAAGTTCTGATAAAAGTTGAGGCGGGTTAAGTTGCTCTGCCCTGCATGACGAACACGCGGATGGCGCTGGACAGGTTGCCGTCGCGGGTTTCGTCGATATCCATGATCAGGGCATTGAGGGATATCCCCCGGCTGACGGCGATGCGTTTCAGCGCGCGCCAGAAAATATTTTCCACGGAAATGCTGGTGCTGTGACCGGCAATCAGCACCGAGTGCTTGTTAAGGATATGATCATCGGCGCTCACACTATGTCAGCTCCCTGTATTCCTGGACCGTTTAGCGGCCTGCCACGCATTCTGACACCATTCTGTCTTGACGTCCGGATCATCTAAGCATTCACCGGGTGCTTCGTAATACGATAGCGCAACCTGTTTTCCCTGTCGCTCAAAGCTGAAGGGTCCAAGCGACAAGTCTTCAAACGCCGATTGATTTCTTTCATCGACTTTCAGATAGAGTGTCTCGCCCGTAATCAGCGCAAACATCACGCCGTCCATGAACAACCCTGCGCCGCCAAACATGCGTCGTTTGCTGACCGGCCCCATCCCGGTGAGCAGATCAAGGATCATGTCGACAAATTGCGGCTTGGCCGTCATGGGATACATTGCCGGGCAAACGCGACAAGGGTGTCGATGGCTTCCTGCCAGTTCTGTTCTTCCGTACGGCCGGATTTCTTGCGTGGTTTGAAACCATGTTCGCCGTCTTCCAGCCAGTAAATCTGCGTGCAGGACGGCAGCGAGAAGCCGCTGACTTCTTCGCGCGTGCCAAAGGGGTCGCGGGTTCCCTGCAAGATCAGCGTCGGCGTTCTGAGATCGGCAAAGTGATCGAGTCGTAGTTTCTCGGGCTTCCCCGGTGGGTGGAAAGGGTAACCCAGGCAGGCTACCCCGGCGACGGGCGCGCCTTCGGCGTCCAACTGGGCGGCCAGCATGCTGGCCACCCGACCGCCCATGGATTTGCCGCCGATAATCAGTGGCGGCCCCCGGTAGACATCAACTGCATTGCGCCAGGTTTCCATGAGAACCGGCATGCGGTTCGGCGGCTTCCTGATGCCGGTGGCGCGCCGGTCGCGCATATAAGGGAACTCGAAACGAACACAGCGCAGCCCGTGCGCGGCAATGCTTTCGGCAAAAGCCTGCATGTAAAGGCTGTCCATGGGCGCCCCCGCGCCATGGGCGAGGATGATGGTGGCGGGCGCGTCATCAGGGCCGTCTGAAAGATATTGACTATGCATTATTCGAAACCAGCCTTTGCCTATGTATCGTTGTTTTGCGGCAGCATGGGTACGAATGCAACCGGCAGAATGCCGGTTTCGTTAAATTTGCCGTTTTCCAGCCGGATGATGCGGTACAGCATCTGGGTATCGCGGGGCCGCCCCAAGGGAATGACGAGGCGTCCGCCAACCCGTAACTGGTGAACCAGTTGTTCAGGGATCTCGCGCGGTGCGGCGGTGACAATGATGGCGTCAAACGGCGCTTGATCAGGCCACCCGTCAAACCCGTCACCGTGACGCACATGGACTTTCTGGTCATAGCCCAGACGATCCAGTCTGTCTCTCGCCGCCGCCGCCAGGTCGGCAATCACTTCAATGCTGAAAACCTGTGCGGCGATCTCCGCCAGTATGGCGGTCTGATAGCCACATCCCGTACCAATTTCCAGAACACGGTCGGATGTTTTGAGGTCAAGCAGTTCGGTCATCAATGCGACCATGTAAGGTTGGGAAATAGTCTGGCTGTGACCGATGGGAGCAGGGCGGTTAGCGTAGGCGTAAAATGGCTCGATACCTTCGATAAAGGCATGGCGGGGTACGGTTTCCATGGCCTGCATCACCCGATCCGAGAAGTGGTCAAGACCCGTCCATCCGGCGGTGTCGCGAATGTCGTTTCGGATGGCTTCCATCATCCGGCGTTTTGCTGCGAGAATCGCTTTTTCATCAGTCACGGGAATGGCCTTTTTAACTTAATCGGGTCTTGCACTGGCGCTATTTTCGGCACATATCTCCCCCGCCCTTAATTGTTGTTATCATTGGGAGAGAAAATACAGTCATGACGCAAGAAACATTTACGTTCCAGGCAGAGGTTGGAAAACTTCTCGATATCGTCGCCCGCTCGCTCTACAGCCACAAGGAAATTTTCCTTCGCGAATTGATATCGAATGCATCTGATGCATGTGACAAGCTCCGTTATGAAGCTCTCACCAATAAAAAACTGGCGGATGCATCCGGGGGTGATTTCCGGGTGGTTATCCATGCGGACAAAAAGAAGAAAACCCTGGGTATTTCTGACAACGGCGTGGGCATGAACCGTGACGAATTGACCGAGTTGCTGGGCACCATTGCGCGCTCAGGCACGCAGGCGTTCGCCGAACAGCTTTCCGGTGACAAGGATGCGGATATGTCCCTGATCGGCCAGTTCGGTGTCGGCTTTTATTCGGCCTTCATGGTTGCTGACAAAGTCGAGGTGGTGACCCGCAAAGCCGGAGAAGACAAGGCCTGGGCGTGGGAATCCGATGGGCATGGCACGTATACCATCGCCGATGCCGAGCGCGAGACGTGCGGCACGGACGTGATCCTGCATATCACCAAGGAAGATAAGGAATATCTCGATACGGCCCGCATTTCCAATGTGGTGAAGACCTATTCTGACCATATTGGCGTGCCTGTGTTCCTTGCTGATGGTGAAAAAGAAGAAGCGCTCACATCAGCAGCGGCGTTGTGGACGCGGGAAAAGAAAGATATTACCGAGGAACAATACACCGAATTCTATCATCATTCGGCCCATGCCTTTGATGCGCCGTGGCTGACCATGCACAACCGGGTCGAAGGGGTGTTGTCCTATACCAATCTTTTGTTCGTGCCGACCATGCGTCCATGGGACCTGTTCAACGGCGAGCGAAAGAACAAGGTAAAGCTCTACGTCAATCGGGTGTTTATCACCGACGATTGCGAGGAACTGCTGCCGGCCTATTTGCGGTTCGTGCGGGGTGTAGTGGATTCCGAGGACCTGACCTTGAATATCAGCCGCGAGATGCTGCAAAAGGACCCGAAGCTGGTGAAAATCCGCAAGGGCGTGGTAAAGCGCATCCTTGGTGAGTTGAAGAAGAAGGCAGACAAGAAGCCTGAAGAATACGCGACTTTCTGGGACAATTTTGGCGCCGTGGTCAAGGAAGGCCTCTATGAGGATTTCGAGAATCGCGACAAGGTTCTGGAAATCAGTCGTTTTCGATCCACCGCAGGCGATGACCAGATCAGTCTGGCGGATTATGTAGGGCGCATGAAAGAAGGCCAGGACGCCATATATTACATCGCCGGTGAAGACAAGGAGCAGGTAGCCCGTAGCCCGCAACTGGAAGGGTTCCGCGCCAAAGGTATTGAAGTTCTGCTGCTGACGGACCCTATCGATGATTTCTGGATTAACGCCGTCGGTCAGTACGAGGAAAAATCCTTCAAATCAGTCACCCGCGCCGGTGACGATCTGGACGCAATTTCTGATGACGGTGACGATAAATCTGACAAGGGAAAGAAGAAAGACGATGCCGCTACGCCCGGCATGGAGTCATTGATCGCCCGGATCAAGGTATCGCTTGCCGATTCAGTTAAAGATGTGCGCGCGTCATCGCGTCTGACCGACAGCGCCGTTTGTCTGGTCGCGAGCGAGGGCGATATGGATATGCATATGGAGCGCATGCTGAAACAGCATCAGCAACTGGACGGTGGCCAGTTGTCACAACGAATTCTTGAAATCAACCCGCATCATTCCATGATCATGGCGCTGGCGGCGGATGCCGGGAAATCCAGTGAAGAGAATGCGACTATTGAAGAAGCGGCCCTGTTGCTGATGGATCAGGCGCGTATTCTGGAAGGTGAGCAACCATCCAACCCGCAAGCCTTCGTGCGGCGGTTGAACCAGTTGATGGAGAAGGGTCTGGCGGTTTAATATAGAACTGTGAGGGGCAAGGGGATGGATGGGTTGGCCTTGCCCAGATGCCGCCACGTATCATCCATTTGGGTGTGTTTGGATTTACTGATCCAGCGTCAGAGACGCAGCGCCCAGAATGCGGCCGTCGTAGCGTGATTGAACCAGTACGGCGCAACCTGCCCGGTCAGATATCGTGGCCGGACGCTCGCGGACGATCTGAATCGCATCGCCATTCCAGGAACCTAGGGATTCCATTGATCTGACCACATGGCGGTGGGTCAGGAACTTGCCGGCGTTCTCGCCCCGGGTAACTTTGGTTTCGCGGTAGTCATCGTAGGTAACCAGCAACAACTCGGCATCCACGCCCTGGCTCGCTGCATCAATCCGTAACTCAATCTGATTGTCCGTGGTCATAGCCAGAGCAACGGGAATCTGCGGCAGGGCCGACGCCTCTTTTATTTTCTGCATCACCGATGAAGTGCGTGAACCGGGCGTTTCGTAAACACCCTGGAATACCATCTGTGGTGTGTAGATGGTCCGGCTGCCAAACAACGTGGCATAATCGCGCTGGCGCTGGGTGAACTTTGGATCAGCGTAAGGATCCGGCCAGCCGATGTAGTCCCAGTAATCTACATGGAACTCCAGCGCCAGAATACCCGGTTGGTCCGCCAAATCGCGCAACAGGGCTTCTGCGGGAGGACATGACGAGCATCCTTCGGATGTGAACAACTCCACAACGGTGGGCGATGTTCCCGCCTGTGCAGGCGATTGTGGAAACAAGGCGAGCCATCCGAACAGGATCAGCGCAGGAATAGTGTTTATCTTCATGCACCACACATAGCGGCTGAGCCGCCACAGTCCAAATCACAACCGGGTAACATGTCCGCGAGCAGAGAGGCAGGGGTGCCAATGGCGATATGGCCATCCCCGCCAATGTCTATACATTAGCGGACTATGATTGCGTTGGCCCCGGGCTTAAAGGAACATCATGAGTGAGCAAAATGCGCCATCACCAGATGGCGCACATAACCGGATCGGCCTCGGCATTGCGCTGATGGTATTGTCGCTCTGTCTGTTTGTCAGCATGGATGCGTTGATCAAGCATCTGACCCTTGGCGGATACACCACGTTTCAGATTCTGTTTTTCCGCAACGCTTTCGCTTTTATCCCCATCAGTCTGCTGGTTTTGCAACAAGGCGGTATTTCTTCCCTCGCCACCAAGCGACCCCTGGGCCATCTGATGCGGGCGCTGATCGGCCTGACAGCCATGGGTGGATTTTTTTATTGTCTCAAGGAACTGGCGATATCCGATCTGGTGGCCATTTCCTTTGCCGCGCCGCTGTTTATGACGGCGCTCAGTGTTCCGTTACTGAAAGAAAAAGTCGGACTGCGGCGTTGGGCCGCCGTTATTGTCGGATTTGTGGGTGTCCTGATCATGGTGGATCCATCCGCCAACATCGGGTTCGCCTCGTTGATCGCCCTCGGGGCCACGGTATTTTATGCCCTCGCCATGATTGCCGTGCGTAATTTGTCGAAGAGCGAGACGAGTGCTTCCATTGTTTTCTATTTCACGGTCATCGGTACCGTGGTCTCGGGCATCCTCATGGCGACGCGCTGGGAGACACCGGATATGAACGGGTTTTTGTTGCTGATCGCCGTCGGGCTTGTCGGCGGCACGGCGCAAATTGTCATGACCTCGGCCATCAGGTCGGCCCCGATCGCCATCCTGGCGCCCTTTGAATACACGGCTTTGTTATGGGCGGCAGGGTTCGATATCATCATCTGGAACGTTTTCCCGACACCCAATACGCTGTGGGGTGCGGTGATCGTGGCGGCGACCGGTCTTTA
>JAJFIE010000208.1 GCA_021775275.1 Rhodospirillales bacterium
CACATGGGCCACGCGCTCAACAATACGCTACAGGATATCCTGATCCGCTACCAGCGCATGAAGGGCAGGGATGCGCTGTGGCAACCGGGGACCGACCATGCGGGCATTGCCACGCAAATGGTTGTTGAACGCCAGATGGCCGAAGAAGGCCTGAGCCGCCATGATCTGGGGCGCGATAAATTCATCGAACGGGTATGGGACTGGAAAGCACAGTCCGGTGGCACCATCACCAGCCAGCTACGCCGCCTCGGCGCATCGTGTGACTGGGACCGGGAACGCTTTACCATGGACGAAGGCTTGTCCCTGGCTGTCAGGAAAGTCTTTGTCGAGCTCTACAAGAAACAGCTGATTTACCGCGACAAGCGGCTGGTCAACTGGGATCCCAAACTGCACACCGCGATTTCCGATCTGGAAGTGGAACAGCGCGAAGAAACCGGCAAGCTGTGGTACTTCCGTTATCCGGTGGAAGGTGAGGACGATACCTACCTGACCGTCGCCACCACGCGCCCGGAAACCATGCTGGGCGACACCGGCGTCGCCGTCCACCCGGACGATCACCGCTATGCAAAGCTGGTTGGCAAAAACTGCGTGCTGCCTCTGGTTGGCCGCGTCATGCCTATTGTTGCCGACGATTACGCCGATCCCGAAAAAGGCACGGGCGCTGTGAAAATGACTCCGGCCCATGATTTCAACGATTTTGAGGTCGGCCGTCGCCATAACCTGAAGCTCATCAACGTGCTTGATCACGATGCCAGGCTCAATGACAACGTGCCGGAAGCGTTCCGTGGAATGGATCGTTATGAAGCACGCAAGAAGGTCGTTGAGGAAATGGATGCTCTCGGCCTGTTCGAGAAGGTGGAAGACAATCCCATGACCATTCCCTATGGGGATCGATCAGGCGTGGTCATTGAACCATGGCTCATGGACCAGTGGTTTGTCGATGCGGAAACCCTGGCCGGTCCCGCCATTACGGCGGTCGAGCAGGGGCGCACCAAAATCGTACCCAAACAATGGGAAAACACCTATTACGAATGGATGCGCAACATTCAGCCTTGGTGTATTTCGCGCCAGATCTGGTGGGGCCACCAAATTCCTGCATGGTTTGGCCCGGACGGTGAAATCTTCGTGGAAATGACCGAAGAAGGAGCCTACGCCGCCGCCCGGGAGTTTTACGGTAAGGACGATGTTACCCTGAACCGGGATCCGGACGTGCTCGACACCTGGTTTTCTTCCGCGCTGTGGCCGTTCTCCACACTGGGCTGGCCCGAGCAGACGCCGGAACTGGAACGCTATTATCCGACGGATGTGTTGATCACCGGCTTCGATATTCTGTTCTTCTGGGTTGCCCGCATGATGATGATGGGCCTGGAATTCATGGGCGAGGTGCCGTTCCACACGGTCTACATCCACGCTCTGGTGCGTGACGAACACGGCCAGAAGATGTCCAAATCAAAGGGCAACATCATCGACCCCCTGAAACTGATCGACGCCTACGGCGCGGACGCCCTGCGTTTCACCCTGACCGCCCTGGCCGCACAGGGCCGCGATGTGAAGCTTTCGGAAAGCCGGGTCGAGGGATACCGCAATTTCTGCACCAAGATCTGGAACGCCGCCCGGTTCTGTCAGATGAATGAATGCACGCCGGTTGCCGGGTTTGATCCGGCATCGGCCATGCTATCGGTCAATCGCTGGGTCATTGGCAAGCTGAAGGAAGCCGCCGATGGCACGGAAAAGGCCATCGATGCATACCGCTACAACGACATCGCCGATGTTCTCTATCACTTCACCTGGGGAACCTTCTGCGACTGGTATCTGGAACTGGCCAAACCCATCCTGCAAGGTGACGATGACGCAGCGAAGCAGGAGACCCGCGCCACGGCGGCGTGGATTCTCGATCAGATCCTTCACCTGCTGCATCCGGTCATGCCGTTCATGACCGAGGAGCTTTGGCAACAACTGGGGGATAAGCGCCCCTATAAACTCATTCAGGGCGCATGGCCGGAATTCGACGCCAGCCTGATCGATGATGACGTCAATCAGGAAATTGACTGGCTGGTGCGCCTGATCACATCGATCCGCGCCGTGCGCTCGGAAATGAACGTTCCGGCGGGCGCCAAGGTTCCGCTACTGCATCAAGGGGCAGGGCAGCGCACTCTGGCTAACCTGGACCAGCACACGGATCTTCTCATGCGGCTTGCCCGCATCAGTTCGGTCACCGCCACCGACAGCATCGGCAAGGGCGCGGTCCAGCTTGTGGTGGATGAAGCAACGTTTGTACTGCCGCTGGCCGACGTCATGGACCTGTCGGCTGAACAGGCGCGGCTCGAGAAGGAAATCGCCAAAATCGACGCCGACATCGCCAGGTCCGACAAGAAACTGGGCAACGAAAGCTTCATCGCCAAGGCTCCCGCCGACGTGATCGAGACCGAACGGGAACGACGCGACGAAGCCAGCGGGTCACGGGAACGGCTTTCGGAAGCGCTGGAGCGCCTGAGCGGCGCGCTATAGGCTCTTCAACCGGAGAGGAAAGAGGACACCATGGAAGAACAGATTAGCTCCGCCCTTGAGACGGTTACTCCGCTGGTCACCGAATACGGCCTGCAAATTGTCGGCGCGATCCTGACGCTGATTGTCGGCTGGATTGTCGCCGGCTGGATACAAAAGGCGACCGTCAACGGGCTGCAACGCATTCCGAAGATGGACGCGACCCTGGTTCCGTTCCTCGCCACCATTGTGCGCTATGGCGTACTCGTCGTTGTTATTGTCGCCGTGCTCAACCAGTTCGGCGTGGAAACCACCTCTATCATCGCGCTGCTGGGCGCGGCGGGTCTCGCCATCGGTCTGGCCTTGCAGGGAACGCTTTCCAATATCGCCGCCGGGGTCATGTTGTTGATGCTGCGACCGTTTAAAATCGGTGAATACGTGGACGCTGGCGGCATCGGCGGCACGGTGGTGCAGATCGGCCTGTTCACCACCGAGTTCCTGACCGTCGACGGCCTCTACCTCGTGGCGCCCAACAGCTCGATCTGGAACCGGCCGATCATCAATTATTCGCGAAACCCGACCCGCCGCCTGGATGTAATCATCGGCGTTTCCTACAAGGATGACCTGCAAGGCGCGCAGGATATTCTGATGACCCTGCTGAACGGTGAGGCGCGCGTGCGCCAGGACCCGGAACCACAGGTTCTGGTCGACGCCCTGGCTGACAGCTCGGTTAACCTGAAAATGCGCTGCTGGGCTGGCGCCTCAGAGAGCTGGGGATTGCAGTTTGATCTCAACAAGCAGGCCAAACTGGCGCTCGAGGCCGCAGGTTATTCCATCCCGTTCCCCCAACAGGACGTACATATCATTTCCTCGGGATCGGGTAAGGAAACGCACCACCACTAGAGCCTGCGACTCGCGCCCTCAGCCTTTAGTCAGGCGTTCGCGCAGTTCCTGCATGCGAAGGTTATATTCCGCCAGGACCTCTTCTTCCTCGCTGAGTTCTTTCTCGTCTGTCATCTGATAGATGGTCGAGACCAGTTGAACGCGGGAAGCATTTTCCTTGGCCGCGCTCAACACATCATCCATCTGTGTCCGCAGCCCCGTCAGCTTTTGCGACAGAACACCCGCGATCATCTGGGCTTCAACGGACTGGTCCTGGGTATGCTGCAATGCCTCGGTCAACTCCCAGACCTTATCGACCAGTTCAATAACATCCGCGCCCTGTAACTCCTGCGCTTCGATCAACTGATTGATTTGCTGTGTCTGCTCCGCGTTCTGCTCAAGCAGTTTCATGATTTCAGCTTCCGCCGCCGCCAGCAGCTTTTTCAGATGCTCTTCTTCGTCTTCGCTCATTCGTAAAACCCGCTCTCTTTATGCTTCCCCATCCCCAACATTGGTATCATTCAGAGATTAACAATGGCTGACAAGGCCGGTTTATTGAAAAAATTACCCGGAGAAACGCTCCGTTAACCGTGCTGTGATGAAATAGGGCTTAAGTGAGCAATGGAAAACGCATGAAATGTTAAAAACCGCTGACGGCTTTATCCTCCCGGACCTGCCGGAAAATCCGACGCCTGAAGACCGGGCGACGTATGTAGTTTTGCGTCTGGAGCAATTTATTCGCGATGGCAGAACCCTGGACGAAGGCATGTCGTTTCGCAAATGGCAGGCCATGGCGCTGACTGAAATCGCCGCCAACATCGCCGAGGCGCAAAACGAAATCACCCGCGAGGACCCGGTCACCAACCGTCTGTTGTTCACCACGGCATCGGCCCTGATCACCATCGGTTTCTGGGGCACGGCGGTTTCCATCAACAAGGTAGGCTATATCGCCGCCGCTCTGGTCTGCGGGTTTGCCGGGCTGGTTTTGCTGGCCGTCGCCGGTGAATGGACCTGGACCCGATTCTGGCGCAAACGTCAGGCAGGCACGCGCAAACTCCGCCTCAGTCGGATCGAAAGCATCAACCGCAAGATCAAGAAGCTGGAGCGGGAACTGGAAAAAGAAGCGGAAGAGCTTGAAAAGGCCCTGAAATCAACCATCAAGGCGCAAAACAAGATCGATAAGGAACAAGATCTGATCGAAAGTATGTGAGGGCCCTACTTGATCAATATCTGATGCGCGAAGGTATTGCCGTCGCTGACGGTTAGCTGGGTGAAGCCGAGCATTTTCAGCAGATCGAGGAAGGTAAACACGTCTTCCACCTGTAATTCCCCAAAAATCGGCATGGCGCGGGCCACGGATGTCAGGGTGGCGAGGTATGCCCGGACCCGGTAGATGGTGTCCAGGCGGCCGGGTGAATTGGCGACAATGATCATCTTCTCGGCCCGGTCGCCCTTCACGAAGACCGATACCGGGGGCGCGAAGGGACGTTTCAGGTTCTGGTCCACAATGCCAACGATAAACCCGATGCGCGTGCGCCGGGTGGCCTGCGACATGCGCCGGGCGCGGGCATCGTATTCCTCGATCTGCGCCGGCTCGGGATAGTAATAGCCCACATGGCGGTCATTGACAGCCGCAACGGCGGGGTTTCCGGCCAGACCAAGCCACATGAAGATACCAAGGGCCAGTGCCCGACCCAGATACTTAAAGGCCAGTGCCCGACCCACCGTCCGCCCCGTACGAGAGGTATCTGAATGCCTCATAACCGCATCAAACATCGAAATCACCCTGAAAGTGGCATGTGTGATTCGTTTTCCATGGCCATCATGATTTGCGCCATCAAAATTTCCTGATCCGTGGTATCCGGAAAGAACGACACGGCGATGGAGTTCTCCGTCGTCCGGATAATGTTGCCGTCCATGGGTGGAAAATCATCAATGGTCACATCCACGCTCATCCCCGGCTCAAACTCATGGGTCACACGCCGCATGGGCATGACCAGATTGATCATGGCGCCACCCGCCGAAATATTGGCCAGAACACCGCCATGGCTTTCGCCATCTTCCTTGCCGGTGGCGAAAGCCAGTCGGGACAACGGATAGCGTGTATGCTGGCGGTTGTTTTCAGGCATTCGGTGGCGCACCATTTTCCCTTAAAGGATACGATCAAGCGAACCGACGAGGCGGTCCACATCATCAAGCGAGGTATACTGTAGCATACTGGCGCGAACCACACCGTCGGCGGGATCAAGCCCCAGCGCCTGGGTCAGGCGGTAGGCATAAAAATTCCCGCTGGAAACCGCGACCTTGTCGTCCAGGGTCAATGGCGGAATATCCGCCGACGGACGGTCTTTTACGGTAAATGCAAAGGTCGGTGCGCGGGCGTTACGATCAGGCGACGACGTTCCGATCAGACGCACATGGGGTTTGCTCGACAGAAAGTCCAGAAGCCGCGTGGACAGGATTTCTTCATGGCGGGCGGCCAGTTCAAACACCGCCTTGACCCGCTCATGCAGACTATTGGCGGGCGCGTCATGGTGACGGCTATAGACTGCATCAAAATAATCCGCGATGCCGACCAGCGCCGCGAACATTTCATGTTGCGGTCCCGCCGGGTTCATCTTGTGGGGCAGGGCGTCTTCGCCGTGAAAGAAATGATACTGGTTGTGCGCTTCCAGCAGCAACTCCCGCTTGCCATACAGGCATCCCATGTGGGGACCGAAAATCTTGTAAAAACTGAACAGATAAAAATCCACATCCCAGGCTTTTACATCGATAGCCCGGTGCGGTGCATAGGCCACGCCATCCACGCATACCCTGGCGTCCGCTTCATGTACTTTCTGCGTAATAGCGGCGACATCATTGATTTCGCCGACTAAATTAGACACATGGGGAAATGCGACCAGTCGGGTTTTATCGGTCAGCAAACGATCCAGATCGGCCGGATCAAGCGAACCTGTGACGGGATCCACCTTCCATTCGATTACGCTGATCCCGGTCCCGGCCAACCGGTGCCAGGGGCCTGCATTGGCCTCGTGGTTCTGGTCGGCGACAATGATCTCGTCGCCATCCGCCCACAACGGGCGCAGCGCATGGGCCAGCACATAGACATTGAACGATGTGGAAGGGCTGACCGAGACCTCGTCGGGGTCGGCGCCGATTATGGCGGCCATCAAATCGTGACCTTCGTCCATGCGGGCCTGCGCCTTGGCGGCAAGCGGGTAGTTGCCGCCCGGCTGGACCTGGGTTTCGCTCATATAAGCGGTCAGGCGGTCAATGACGCTCTGCGGCACGTAGGAGCCACCGGCGTTTTCAAAAAACGACCACTCCCAGCACGGCTGTGGAAAGAGCCCGCGAACGAAATCCACATCAAATTCACTCGCATCTGTCACGTATGCACTCCTGAGATTAAAGGGTTCCAGATTAACGGATCATGGGATTAATAGATTGCCACCGCCAGCAACAAATCGGCAATGGCGTCGACTTCCTGTTCAAACTTCACGCCCACGATGTAACGATTTGTCCATGCGACATGGCCGGCGGCATCCCCCAGATCACCAATGGTCAGGACGATCGCCTGTCCGGGATCAACCGGAACCCGTGTGTTGATCCGCGCGCCGCCCGGCGAGATGTTTTCAATTGTCGCGCGCCCCTTGCGCTCGCCGGTATCAATGGCCCCTTCAAGATCAACGCCGACTTCGGTCCGCACGTGGCGGCGCGATACTGCTTGTCCTGATTGCATTGCCATTTTTCGCCAAGTCCCATCCAGAGCGCCCGAACCTTCAGGATACTACCCTACATAACCCACACGCAAAAGTCTGGGAATCGAGCCTCGTTCGCATTATGTTCCGAATAGCGGATTTAATCCAAGACCACGACAACCAGAGAGTAGACACATGCCCGAACTTCGATCCAAAACATCCACCCATGGCCGCAACATGGCCGGCGCACGCGGTCTG
>JAJFIE010000209.1 GCA_021775275.1 Rhodospirillales bacterium
ATTTGTCCGAGGCCGTATTCTTTCATCAGGCGACACGAACCCTGATAATCACCGACCTGATCCAGAACTATGAATGCGAAAAGATCGCCAATCCGGTTTTCAGGTTCATGTTCTGGCTCTCAGGCGCCGCTGATCCCGACGGCAAGATGCCCGTTGACCTGCGTTCCACCTTCATCATGCACCGCAAGCAAATGACCGAGGCGGTCCGCACGATGATTTCCTGGCAGCCAAACCGCATCATCATCGCCCATGGTCGCTGGTACAGGGAAAATGCGGTGGTGGAGCTAAAACGTGCGTTTCGCTGGCTTCCGGGAATTTCCGCTGAAATGCGGACCATGCTTTCCGACTAATTACCCGGAAGAACCTTGCCCGGATTCATGATGTTCTGTGGATCAAGCGCGGTTTTGACCATGCGCATGACCGACACCGCATCACCGTGCTCGGCGATCAGGAAATCCTGTTTGCCACATCCCACGCCATGCTCGCCCGTACAGGTGCCATCCATGGCGATGGCCCGGTGGACCATGCGTTCATTCAGGGCATGAACGCGGGCGGACTCTTCCGCATCATCGGGATCGAAGACGATACACAAATGAAAGTTGCCGTCACCGACGTGACCGACAATGGGCGCCAGCAATCCGGTTTCCTCAACATCCTTTTTGGTCTCAAGAATACACTCGGCCAGTCGTGAAATCGGCACACAGACATCCGTCGGCATGCCCTTAGCCCCCGGCCGCAGGGCCAGACAGGCATAGTAGGCATCGTGGCGCGCCTGCCACAGGCGGCTCCGGTCCTCTTCGTGTGTGGCCCACTCGAAGCTACCGCCACCGTTCTCATCTGCCAGCGTCTTGACCGTTTCGGTCTGCTCGACAACACCGGCGGCGGAGCCGTGAAACTCGAAAAAAAGTGTCGGCTGGACCGGATATTCCAGGTTTGAATAGCGGTTTACCGCGTCCATTTGTACATCATCAAGAAGTTCAATACGGGCGACAGGCACACCGTTCTGGATGGTCTCGATAACCGTGGTAACAGCCCCTTCCAGGGTTTCGAACGAACACACCGCAGCAGACATGGCTTCCGGCACACCATAGAGTTTGAGGGTAATTTCCGTAATCACCCCCAGCGTTCCTTCCGAGCCAACAAACAACCGGGTCAGATCATACCCGGCAGCGGATTTTCTGGCGCGGCGGCTGGTCCGGATAATACGACCATCCGCCATGACCACCGTCAGTGACAGGACATTTTCGCGCATGGTGCCATAGCGGACAGCGTTGGTGCCGGACGCGCGTGTCGCTGTCATTCCACCGATGCTGGCGTCAGCGCCGGGATCGATGGGGAAAAACAGGCCGGTGCCACGGAGGTATTCGTTCAGCTGCTTTCGCGTAACACCCGGTTGAACCCGCACATCGAGGTCTTGTGCATTGACTTCAAGCACCTCGTTCATGCGCATCACATCAATACACACGCCGCCTTTAAGCGCCGCAACATGGCCTTCCAACGACGTGCCGGTGCCAAAGGGAATGACGGGAACGTTGTGTGCAGCGCAGAGCGTTACAATGGCGCTGACGTCTTCGGTGGACTCGGCGAATACCACGACATCCGGCGGACAGGTTTCATGATGGCCTTCATCACGACCGTGTTGTTCGCGGACAGCGATCGAAAGGCTGACGCGGCCCCCGGCAATGGCGCGAAGCGCCTCAAGGAATCCGGAATCAACGGCACTGTTAATCGACATGAGCGCCATTTACCGATCCCTTTAAAAATTATTGTCAGAACTTTTCAGACCAGGGTCGCAGATCCAGTTCCAGCGTCCATGCCGTCCGGTCCTGATTGTGCAGCATGACGTAGTTATCGGCAATGGAATCCGGGTGCAACAAGGCATCATCACCGCGCTCGGCAGCCGCACCGGCATGTTTTTCTGACAGGATCAGTCCGTCTATTACCACGTGTCCGACGTGAACACCTTGTGATCCCAGTTCCCGCGCCATGCTCTGGGCCAGAGCCCGGATGCCGAACTTCGGCACCGCGAGATTGTGGAACCGTGCGCCGCCCCGGTGGGCTGCCGTTGCGCCGGTAAATATGATCGTACCTGAGCCACGCGGCGCCATACGCTGGGCGGCGGCTTTTCCTACATGGAAACCGCCAAGGCATCCGATATTCCAACACCGCTGGAATTCCTCTGACGAGGTATCGAGGATGCTGTTGGGAACGAACGCACCGGCGTTGTAGACAACGGCAGCAGGTTCGCCCAGGTCGCTGGTGGCACAAGAAAACAGGCTGATAACGCTGGCCTCATTTTCCGCGTTGCATTCATAAGCCTTGGCCATACCGCCACTGTCGGTCACTTCAGTGATCAGGTCATCGAGCTTTTCCGGGTGCCGGGACGCAGCCGCCACCCGCAGGCCCGCCGCCGCAAATTTCCGCACCAGAGATGCGCCAAGCCCCGGGCCTACGCCCACAATAATCGCCGTATCGGTATCTGACATCGTGATCCTCCCGTAACACCTTTAGATAGCGTTTTTATCCAGTTCTTCCCGCAACTGCTCGATGCGCATGCGAATACCAGGCATATGCGGATTGGTTTCCAGTGCATGTTCGAACGCTTCAATGGCACGGGCGAAATCACCCTTGGCCATCATGATCAACCCTTTGCCGGAAAGAGCGCCAAAGTGGCGTGGCTCAAGATCGAGCGTCACGGCAACATCGCTCATGGATTCCTCTAACCGTCCCATGAGATAATAGACGGTGGCCCGTTTGTTCCAGGCCTCGGCAAAAGCCGGATATCTGCGTACAACATCATCAAAAATAGCCAGGGCTGCATCGTAATCCGCGCCCGCCATGGCATCGACCCCGCGAAGCATGGCCTCGTGGGTATCTTCGTCTTCATATTCAATCCACACCACCCAAATCTGCTGAACGATTGCAGCGGCCTCGCCAAGGCTTTCCGTCTGTTGCAAACGACCAAACAGTGTATCCAGACGATTATCGTTCTGATCCGCGTAAGCAGGCGCGGCAACGCCAGCCGTCAACAGAACGGCAATCACCGTCATGATGGTGCAGAAATATTTCATGGGCTAAAAGATAAGCGTAGTTGGCGCCCACGCCAACTGCTGAACGGAAATTTGTTTACACAATTGCGCGACCGGCTTTTTTGAAACCATGACCCACACACGTAAACCACAATCCGCAACCGATGTGCCGGTGACTGATCTCAGCCATTTGTACAACGCGCCGGACCCCAGGCCCTACTACGCGGCACTCAGTGCGCTGGACTATCAAACCCCGCGGCATATCCAGCGGCTGGTCCGGTGGTGCTGCTCCCAGCGACAGGGGCAGTTTGGCGATGGCGCTATGTGGGCGATTGATGTGGGGTGCGGTTACGCAACCAATGCTGCGGGGCTGCGCCATGGCATTGACCCGGTTGACCTCTATGCGCGTTATGACAATCTGGACATTTCGTCACTCGAAACGGAAGACCTGCATCACACGGACCGGGCGCATTTCTCGGAAGCTCATGAGGATGCCGCCCACATCGCCGGTATTGATACGGCCCACAATGCCCTGAGGTACGGGGTCGAGGTAGGGCTGCTCAGCGCCGCCTTCAATGATG
>JAJFIE010000210.1 GCA_021775275.1 Rhodospirillales bacterium
AAGTGGTCATGAAGTGTGACGTGATCAGCCTCGACAACAAGAAGTCCGGTTCCATCGATCTCGATGAGACGATCTTCGGCGTCGATGTGCGTAGCGACCTCATGGCGCGGACGGTGAACTGGCAGTTGGCCAAGCGCCGGATCGGGTCCCACAAGGTCAAGGGACGGAGCGAAGTAACGGCGACCAAGGCCAAGCCGTTCAATCAGAAAGGTACCGGACGTGCGCGTCAGGGCACGTCCGTTGCGCCGCAGATGCGTGGTGGTGGTGTTGTTTTTGGTCCCCACGTCCGCGATCACGGCTACGATGTGCCCAAGAAAGTACGCAAGGCTGCGCTGAAAAGCGCGCTGTCATCCAAACAGGCTGAAGGCAAGCTTGTGGTCATCGATGCTGCCTCGCTTAAAGATGGCAAGACCAAGGAACTGGTCGCCAAGGTTTCCAAGTTGGGCTGGTCCAGTGCTCTGGTGATCGACGGCGAGAACGTTGATGTGAATTTCGGTCGTGCGGCCAGCAATATTATCGGGTTGGACGTCCTGCCGAGCCAGGGCGCCAATGTTTACGACATTCTTCGGCGTGACACGCTGGTTCTGACCAAGGATGGCGTTGAAAAGCTTGTGGAGCGGTTGAAATGAGCAAGTACAGCGGCATGAATGTGAAGCCGAGCAACGAACGTAAGTTCGAAGTGCTCCGGGCTCCGATTATTACCGAAAAAGCCACCCTGATGGCAGAACACAATCAGGTCTGTTTTTTCGTTTCTATCGACGCGACAAAGCCTGAGATCAAGTTCGCGGTGGAAGACCTGTTTAAAGTCAAGGTCACCGGCGTGAATACTCTGGTTCAGAAGGGCAAGGCCAAACGTTTCCGAGGTCGCCCGGGCAAGCGCATCGATACGAAAAAAGCCATTGTCACCCTCGCCGAGGGCGACTCCATTGATGTGACCACCGGTCTCTGAGCGTTAAGGTTAAGGAAGAACCATGGCACTGAAGAAATTTAAACCGACAACGCCGAGCCAACGTAGCCTCGTTATCGTTGATCGTTCCGAGTTGTGGAGTGGCAAGCCCGTCAAGCAGCTGACCGAAGGTCTGCGCAAGAAGGGCGGTCGTAACAACACCGGTCGTATTACCGCCCGTCGTCGTGGTGGTGGACATAAACGGCGGTATCGTACAATCGACTTCCGGCGTCAGAAGTTTGACGTCACCGCAACGGTCGAACGGATTGAGTATGATCCCAACCGCACGGCGTTTATCGCGCTGATCCGTTACGAAGATGGCGAGCAGTCCTATATCATCGCGCCGCAGCGGCTTCAGGTTGGCGACGCGGTCATGTCCGGCAAGACAGCCGACATCAAGCCGGGTAACGCCATGCCCATGGGTAACATGCCGGTTGGCACCATCATCCACAATGTGGAGATGAAGCCCGGTAAAGGGGCACAGATTGCACGTTCGGCAGGAACCTACGCCCAACTCATTGGTAAGGATCAGGGTTATGCCCAGTTGCGTCTTTCCTCCGGTGAATTGCGAATGGTTCGGGGCGAATGCATGGCGACTATTGGCGCCGTCAGTAATCCCGATCAGCAGAATATCAAACTGGGTAAAGCCGGTCGCAGTCGCTGGCTAGGCAAACGTCCGAGTGTTCGTGGTGTCGCCATGAACCCCATTGATCACCCGCATGGTGGTGGTGAAGGCAGGACCTCAGGTGGCCGTCATCCGGTTTCACCCTGGGGTAAGCCAACCAAAGGCAAGCGGACCCGTAGCAACAAGAAGACGGACCGGCTCATCATGCGTCGCCGTCACGCGAAGAAATAGAGGAGAGCCGCAGTGCCACGCTCCGTATGGAAAGGACCGTTTGTGGACGGTTATCTGCTGAAGAAAGCCGAGGATACTCGTGCTTCAGGGCGGAACACCGTTATTAAGACCTGGTCGCGGCGCTCGACGATCCTGCCGCAGTTTGTGGGTCTTACGTTTGGTGTCTACAACGGCAAAAAATTCATTCCTGTTCTGGTAAACGAAGACATGATTGGCCACAAGTTGGGTGAGTTCTCTCCGTCGCGGACCTATTTCGGTCACACGGCTGATAAGAAAGCGAAGAGGGTTTAACCGATGGGAAAGCGTTCATCAGAACGACGGCAGGCGGATAACGAGGCCATGGCATATTGCCGTAACCTCCGCACCAGCCCGCAAAAGCTCAATCTGTTGGCGGAGTCCATTCGCGGCATGAATTGCGAAAAGGCTCTGGCAGAATTGAAGTTCTCTCGTCGCCGGATCGCCGTTGATGTTCGGAAAGTGTTGGAATCGGCTATTGCCAACGCAGAAAACAATCATCAGCTCGACGTTGACCGCCTTTATGTCGCGGAGGCAACGGTCGGCAAAAGCATGGTTATGAAACGCTGGCGTGCCCGTGCACGTGGTCGCGTTGGTCGGATAGAAAAACCGTTCAGCAACATTCGAGTGATTGTTCGCGAACGCGAGGAGACAGCGTAATGGGTCAAAAAGTAAATCCGATTGGGTTCCGGCTCGGTGTTAACCGGACCTCGGATTCCCGATGGTATGCGGACGATAAGAATTTTGGCGATCATCTTCATGAAGATATTGCCATTCGCAAGTTTCTGAAAGAACGGCTGTATCAGTCTGGCGTCAGCAAAATCATTATCGAACGTCCGGCCAAGAAAGCCCGGGTGACGATCCATACGGCACGTCCCGGGGTGGTGATTGGCAAGAAAGGCGCGGATATCGAAAAACTGCGGCAGGAAATCGGCAAGCTCACCGGTGGTGAAGTTCATTTGAATATCGTCGAGGTCCGCAAGCCTGAAATTGATGCCCAGCTGGTGGCCGAGAACGTCGCGCAGCAGATGGAGCGCCGGGTTTCCGTGCGCCGCGCCATGAAGCGCGCTGTTCAGGGCGCCATGCGTCTGGGGGCACAGGGTATCCGGATCAACTGTGGCGGTCGTTTGGGCGGTGCGGAAATTGCACGAATTCAGTGGTACCGGGAAGGCCGGGTGCCGTTGCATACCTTACGCGCCAACATTGATTATGGTACCGCGACGGCAAAAACCACCTACGGCGCCTGCGGCGTCAAGGTGTGGATCTACAAGGGTGAAATTCTCGCGCACGATCCGCTTGGCGTCGAGAAAGCCGCTCAGGAGCAACAGGCCGTTCGTTAAGTCGAACGCTCTGGGACAAGACAAGGAAAGAAGTAGACATGCTTAGCCCGAAACGGACAAAATTCCGGAAAGCGCACAAGGGTCGCATTCACGGTAATTCGAAAGGCGGTACGCTGTTGAGTTTTGGCGCCTATGGCCTAAAGGCCGTTACGCCGGAACGTGTCACAGCGCGCCAGATCGAAGCCGCCCGCCGGGCCATGACGCGTCATATGAAACGTGCAGGCCGGGTGTGGATCCGCATTTTCCCGGATTTGCCGGTTACCCAGAAGCCTGCCGAAGTTCGCCAGGGCAAGGGAAAAGGCTCGGTCGAATATTGGTGCGTCCGGGTCAAGCCGGGTCGGATCATGTTTGAAGTTGACGGTGTGCCGTTGGATGTTGCCAAACGTGCGTTTGAACTGGCGGCGGCCAAGCTGCCCCTTAAAACCCGGTTTGTATCTCGTTTGGGTGAGGAAGGTTGATGGTCATGAACGCTGCCGATCTGCGGACCAAGTCCGAGGACGAACTGAAGGACGAACTGCTGAACCTGCGGAAGGAAGCGTTTAATCTGCGTTTTCAGGCTGCAAGTGGTCAGTTGGAAAACACCGCACGTGTGAACCGTGTCCGCAAGGATATCGCCCGTGTTAAGACAATTCTTGGCGAGCGCACCGGCGCCGCCGCTCAGGCTGCTGCGTCCTAACCGGCGCGCAGGTATTAGCGAATAGGAATCGAGAGCCATGCCGAGACGAGTTATGCAAGGCGTCGTTGTCAGCGACAAGATGGACAAGACCATTGTAGTTATGGTTGAGCGTAAGATTATGCACCCGCTCTACAAAAAGTTCATTCGTCGGTCGAACAAGTATTCGGCGCATGACGAGGCGAACGCCCACAAAACGGGCGACATCGTGAAAATTCGCGAATGCCGTCCGTTATCGAAGAACAAATGTTGGGAAGTCATTGCCGACGAGGCTTGAGGCCTGGTTGCGTGCAATTGACGGATTAAGGAACAAGAAACATGATTCAGGCGGAAACCAACCTAGAAGTCGCCGATAATTCCGGCGCTCGCCGCGTGCAGTGCATCAAGGTGCTGGGCGGCTCGAAACGGAAGTACGCTTCTGTTGGTGACGTAATTGTCGTTTCCATCAAGGAAGCTATTCCGCGTGGCCGGGTCAAAAAAGGCGAAGTGATGAAGGCGGTCGTTGTGCGGACGGCAAAAGATATTCAGCGTGCCGATGGCACGACCATCCGGTTCGACAAGAACGCGGCTGTGTTGATCAACCCTCAGGGTGAGCCGATTGGAACACGTATTTTCGGCCCGGTGACCCGTGAATTGCGGGCGAAGAAATATATGAAGATCGTTTCG
>JAJFIE010000022.1 GCA_021775275.1 Rhodospirillales bacterium
GATCGCCGTTCGAGGACTTCTTCAAGGACTTTTTCGATCGCAATAACCCGGAACAACACCAGCAGCAGCGCCGCGCGACATCGCTGGGTTCCGGTTTCGTCGTGTCCGATGACGGATACGTGGTGACCAACAACCACGTTATTCAGGATGCTGACGAAATCACGGTAATCTTGCATGACGACACGCGGCTGCCCGCAACATTGATCGGACGTGACGCAAAAACTGATCTGGCTGTTCTGAAAGTCGAGCCGGAAGGTAAACTGTCGGCGGCCGGGTTTGGTGATTCCGATGCATCGCGCGTCGGCGACTGGGTCGTCGCCATCGGCAATCCCTTTGGCCTGGGCGGCACGGTGACCGCCGGTATCATCTCGGCCCGTGGCCGCGATATCAACGCCGGTCCCTATGATGACTTTATTCAGACCGATGCCTCCATCAACCGGGGAAACTCCGGTGGCCCCATGTTCAATATTGACGGTCAGGTTATCGGTATCAATACGGCCATTTTCTCGCCATCAGGCGGCAGCGTGGGTATCGGGTTTTCCATCCCGTCCAACGTAGCCGAGCCGGTTATTCGCCAGTTAATCAAACACGGCGAGGTGAAACGGGGCTGGCTTGGTGTCCATATTCAAGAGGTTACCGACGAAATCGCCGAGACCCTGGGTCTGGATGAAGCAAAGGGTGCGCTTGTCGCCAACGTTATTCCTGACGGACCGGCGGCTGCCAGCAATATCAAGCCCGGTGACGTGGTGCTTGCCTTCAACGACCGCGATGTGACCGAAATGCGTCGCTTGCCCAAGATTGTCGCCGATACCGAAGTCGGCCAGGAGGTCGATGTGGTGGTCTGGCGGGACGGCAAGAAAGTCGACCTGAAGGTCATCGTTGGCGAACTTGACGACGATGTCGTTGCTGCCGCAACCGGAGGTGAAAGTGCTCCGGACAAGGAAGTCACCATTGATGAATTGGGACTGACGGTTGTTGGCCTGACCGACGACGTACGTGAGCGGTTCGAGCTTGACGAAGACGCCAGGGGAGTGATTGTTACCGGCATTGAAGATGGCGGTGTCGCAGGGGAAAAGGGTATTCGTCCCGGCGATTTGATTGTCGAGGTTTCTCAGGAAGAAGTGAGTGATCCGGCCCAGATCATGAAGCGCATTGATGATGCCCGGGAGGCGGGCCGGAAATCGGTATTGTTTTTGGTGGAAGGGCAGGCAGGACTACGGTTCGTCGCTCTCCGCATCGGAGAAGGATGATCTCTCGTTTCCCAGGGAGACCATCTTACAGGGGCGTCGCCTTAAGAGCGGCGCCCCTGTTTCTTTCCGGGGGGGCGGGATTACTCTAGCTCAGGACGCGCGCGACGTGACGCGCGGTTGATTGTCCGTTGATGAATGCACCGCCGCAGGTTGTTGCGAAACCACCGGCGCAAGCCTCACCAGCGAAAAACAGTTTGTCATCAATGTTCTGCGCCAGTTTCGCCCGCGCAACGGCGTGTTCCGGCATTGCTGCGGAGTAGGCGCCCAGTGACCACGGATCATTGGCCCAGTCGGTCAGGGCGCCTTTAACAAATTGTCTTTCGATATTTGAACCCAGAACTTTACGTAACTCACCAAGGGCAAAATCGACGGCGGTAGCCGTGCCTTCACCACTGAGTTCCCATGCGAAACTGCCGCCGACAAAACCGATCATCAAATCAAAACCGAACGGTCGGCAAAGGAAGTAACACGCCTCGCGTTGTTCCGTGTAGTAGCTCAACCACGCGTTGGCCGGGAGGTCCAAACCCGACCCCTTAAACTGAAGCGGTATTTTTGCCAGAAGCCCCATGGGGACATGGGCAATGGCTTCCTGTTTCCACACAGGCAGGTGCGGCTCGAATGCAATCGTGCCAGCACCCAGAATACCCGTGGATGCCGTGATGATACAGGCTCGCGCCCGGATTGTGCCGTCGGACGTTTCCAGTGCAACATCCTTATCACCCCAGCGGATACGCTCAACGGGTGTGCCGAGTTTGACAGGGATTTCCCGACCGAACTGAGCAACCAGGGTCCCGAACCCTTCGCGAATCAGGTAATTGGGGGTGGTGAACTCCATATTCCACCAGTCCGCAGTGGACAGGTCCTCCATATCCACGCCCATATCCATGGGGCCGAACAACGCCTCGGAGACGTGGGCCCAGGGCATATCACGCGGCGATACCAAAGCAGCGCTGACATCCCGGCCACGGCGACCGGCGGATGAGACCGCGGCGTTGAGGGCATTCCAGGACCGCTCATAGGCGCTCTCCTCGGCGGTGGTCGCAGGGCGGTCGCCGACGTAGACGAGTTCCTCGGCGTCATCGTGATACAGCGTCGAATAGCCCCAGTCGTCGGCCATGGGCTTGAACGGATTACGGTTTGCCGAATGAAGCCACGAACAACCATGATCGAAGGGTACACCGAAGGTGCTGGTGTCGGTCCAGGCGCGTCCGCCAATGCGATTGCGGGCTTCAAGTACGACGACAGACAGGCCTCGATCTATCAGGCTCCGCGCTGCCGAGAGGCCAGCAGCGCCGGCGCCGACGATGGCGACATCCGGGTTGGAGGGGATCGTCTGCGCCCAGGCCGGGAGCGCGGTAGCCACGAGCAACCCCGTGAGCGCCTGACGCCTTGTCAGGTCAAGTTTCAACGATCTCGTCATCACTGTATCCTTGAAAATACAATGCCGTGCGTAAGTCGGTATAGTCGATACGCCCTCTTGCCGCAGCCGCCAGCAGCGGCTTGCCGTAGTAGGCGATGCCAAGGCCGGCAGCCTCGATCATCCCTAAGTCATTGGCGCCGTCACCGATGGTCAGGGCGTCATCCGTCGTGATGCCATGGTCACTGGTTAGCCGGTTGAGGATATCGACTTTGGCATTTCGTCCGAGGATTGGTTCCGTCACCGTGCCTGCCAGCCGACCACTTTCCATAACCAATTCGTTGCCAGCCGCGAACCGAAACCCACAGAGGTCCCTGACCGGTTCGGTGAAGTAGGTGAACCCACCGGAAACGAGTGCGGTGTACGCGCCGGATTTGTTCATGGTGGCGACCAGGGCTTTGGCCCCCGGGCTTGGCTCGACCGCCGCGAGAGTTTTTTTAAGGGCTTCCTCCGGCAATCCTTTGAGCATGATCAGTCGTTCGCGCAGGGCGTCTTCAAATTCCAGCTCGCCGCGCATGGTTCGCGCTGTAATGGCGGAAATTTCATCCTGCAATCCTGCATGGACGGCCATTTCATCCAGGGTTTCCCGGGTGATGATGGTCTGGTCCATGTCGGCCACCAGAAGACGCTTGCGCCGTCCGTGCATGGCGCTGACCATCAGATCAATGGGCGCGTCATCGAAAAACGTTCGTACCCTGTCTTCCAGATCAGATAGAGAGTATTCAGCCACCAGGGAAACGTCGCAGGCGCGTCCGGCGGAAAGCCAGGTAACCTTGCCCATAACAATGCCCTGATGCGTCAGGGTCGCGTCGAGGTTTGCCAGAACCCATGGATTCAGCGCATCCTTCGCTTCTTCCGAGGCGACCAGTGTTAATATGTCATCCATAAAATCTTGTTAGACCGCGTCCATGAATACTGCAACCAGCAATACCGGGCCATCGGGCGAATCAGCCACAGAGACACCCGGAAAACCCGTGCTTGTGGTCGCCGGGCCGACGGCGAGCGGGAAGTCTGCGCTGGCCATGGATTTAGCCGTGGAGTTTGGCGGCATCATTATCAACGCCGACAGCATGCAGGTGTACGAAGAACTCCGTATTCTGACCGCGCGCCCGAGCGAGGCGGACGAGCGCCGCGCTCCGCATCGCCTGTACGGCATGCTGTCGGCGTCACAATCGTGCTCTGTCGCCCACTGGCGGGATTTAGCTGTTCAGGAGATCACGGACGCCCACGCTGCCGGTCGTTTGCCCGTGGTGACGGGTGGTACGGGGATGTATATCCGCGCCCTCATGCAGGGATTGGCGACCATACCACCGGTTCCGCCCGGCATTCGTATGGAGGTCCAGAACCTTTATGACAAAGAGGGGGGTGAGGCTGCCCTGCAAGCCCTGGCCGGGGTGGACCTGGAAACAGCGGCGCGCCTGTCGCCCGGCGACCGGCAACGGGTGATCAGGGCGCTGGAGGTTTACCGCGCCACGGGCGAGACGCTTTCGTACTGGTTGTCGGCGGGTAATCAGGGGGCGTTGATCGGTGTGGATTTTCAGGCGCTGGTTTTGCAGCCGCCCCGTGACGCGCTTTATCAGCAAATCGATGCACGGTTCGTCCAGATGCTGGATCAGGGTGCGCTGGACGAGGTGCGGGCGCTGCTGGCGTTGGGGCTGGACCCGGAACTGCCGGCCATGAAGGCTGTGGGGGTGCGGGAACTGGCGGCTTGTCTGGATGGAAAAATGTCCCGGGAAGAAGCTGTTTCTGCCGCCCAACAGGCCAGCCGGAATTACGCCAAGCGGCAGTTAACGTGGTTCAGGAATCAGATTCCGGAAGCTGAGAGTTTTTTTGCGCAATATTCGGAAAGTAAAACATCTGAAATCTTTTCATTTATTCGTCATTTTCTGTTGACCCGCCCACTTTGAGTGACTAGGTTGCGCCCTCCGAAACTGGTATGCCACAGCTATGTCGTGGGTCGATCGCAGGGCGGCGTTGCGTCGCACCAGTGTCGGATAGGGAAATCAGGCTGGAAACTGCCGTCTCGACGGACTATTCATGCCTCTCACATCAAAGCCGGTTGCGGTCGACGCTCCATCGCGTTGACCGTGGATTTTTGTTTGGTACGGAAAAGGGTGAGGTTGCCGCAGGGTGGCCTTGCGAACGGGAAAGAAGACCATGTCGACGCAGGAAACACCGGAATCAGGCATGACAGGTGCGGCCATTATGTTGAAGGCGCTGGTTGATCAGGGCGTCACCGACATTTTCGGCTACCCTGGCGGCGCCGTGCTGCCGCTTTATGACGAGTTGTTCAACCAGAACAGCATTCGTCACATCCTGGTTCGTCAGGAAGGCGGCGCAGTGCATGCGGCGGAAGGCTACGCCCGGTCCACGGGCAAGGTCGGCGTGGTTCTGGTGACATCGGGGCCCGGTGCGACCAACGCCGTCACGGGCCTGACCGATGCGCTCATGGATTCCATCCCGCTGATTTGTATTTCCGGGCAGGTGCCGACGCATCTGATCGGTAACGACGCGTTTCAGGAATGCGATACCACCGGTATCACGCGCCCTTGCACCAAGCATAATTACCTGGTGAAGGATGTGAACGATCTTGCCCGCGTCATGCATGAAGCCTTTTACGTGGCGCAGAGTGGTCGCCCCGGACCGGTTCTGATCGACTTGCCCAAGGATGTGGCTATGGCCAAGGGGACGTACACGGCCAAGCAGAAGGTCAAGCCAAGGCATTATAATCCGCAGGTCAAGGCGGACCCGGCGAAGATTGAACAGGCCGTGGACATGATCGCCCGGGCAAAACGTCCGATCATCTATGCCGGTGGCGGGGTCATCAATTCGGGGCCGCAGGCATCGAAGCTGTTGACCGAATTCACCAGATTGACAGGGTATCCGTGCACGCTGACGCTCATGGGGCTGGGCGCCTATCCGGCCAACGACAAGCAGTACCTGGGCATGGTCGGGATGCACGGCACCTACGAATCCAATATGGCCATGCATCACTGTGATCTGATGATCGCCGTGGGATCGCGGTTTGATGACCGGATCACCGGGCGTCTGGATGCGTTTTCGCCCGGTTCCAAGAAAATTCACATCGATATCGATCCGTCGAGCATCAACAAGAACGTGCCGGTTGATCTGGGGGTTGTCGGTGATGTGAAGAGCGTGCTCGGTGATATCCTGAAGGTCTACAAGGCGCGCAAGGTCAAGCCGGACCAGAAGGCCCTGAAAGGCTGGTGGCAGCAAATCGATGGCTGGCGCAAGCGTGATTGCCTGTCCTATGACAAGTCCTCAACCAAGATTATCAAGCCGCAGTACGCTATCGAGCGCCTGTACGAGCTGACCAAGAAGAAGAAAAAGGTCTTGATCACCACCGAGGTCGGTCAGCATCAGATGTGGGCGGCGCAGCATTTCCACTTCAACAAACCGAACCGCTGGATGACGTCGGGTGGCCTCGGCACCATGGGCTATGGCCTGCCCGCCGCCGTTGGCGCACAGATCGCCCACCCCGATGCGCTGGTCATTGATATTGCCGGCGAGGCGTCGATCATGATGAACATTCAGGAGATGTCGACCATTGCGCAGTACCGTCTGCCGGTGAAGGTGTTTATCCTGAACAATCAGTACATGGGCATGGTGCGCCAGTGGCAGGAACTGCTGCACGGTGGGCGTTATTCCGAAAGCTATATGGATTCTCTGCCCGACTTCGTGAAACTGGCGGAATCCTTCGGTGGTGTCGGCATGCGGGCGACGACGCCCGGTGAGCTGGATGACCTGATCAAGGAAATGATCGCCGTGGACAAGTCGGTGATCGCCGATGTCTGTGTCGATCAGATGGAAAACTGCTTCCCCATGATCCCGTCCGGCGCGGCGCATAATGAAATGCTGCTGGGCCCCAATGACAGTGCGGAACAATCCGTATCCGAGGAAGGGATGGTGCTGGTGTGAGCAATGGCGGAGTATATACGGTGAACACGCAGTCGGCGGAAGTGAACGCACACACGATCTCTGTCCTGGTGGATAATGAACCGGGCGTGCTGGCGCGTGTCATCGGCCTTTTTTCCGGCCGGGGCTATAACATCGAGAGCCTGACCGTGGCCGAGGTCAATCTGAAGGAAAACCTGTCGCGTATCACTGTTGTCACATCCGGCACGCCGATGATCATTGAACAGATCAAGGCCCAGCTCACCCGGCTGGTGCCGGTTCATAAAGTCGCCGACCTGACCGTTGACGGCCCCCATGTGGAGCGTGAACTGGCGCTGGTCAAGGTGAAGGGAAAAGGCGAGAAACGGGTCGAAGCGCTCCGCATCGCCGATATTTTCCGCGCCCATGCGCTGGACAGCACCAACGAGTCTTTTATATTCGAAATCGTCGGCAAAACCGCCAAGGTAGACGCCTTTATCGATCTGATGAAGCCGCTCGGGCTCATCGATGTTTCGCGGACAGGCGTCGTGGGCATTGCGCGCGGGCTCGGAGCGCTTTAAAACGCCCCACAACACACTTACAATTAAACAGATCAACGGAAATCAGGGAATTACAGATATGCGCGTTTATTATGATCGCGACGCCGATGTGAACCTCATCAAGGCGAAGAAGGTAGCCATCGTCGGTTACGGCAGCCAGGGTCATGCCCATGCACTGAATTTGCGTGATTCAGGCGTTACCGACGTCTGTGTAGCGCTGCGCGAAGGCTCCGCTACCCGTAAAAAGGCCGAAGGCGAAAACCTTAAATGCATGACCCCGACCGAGGCCGCCAAATGGGCCGATGTCGTGATGATGCTGACCCCGGACGAAGGTCAGGCCGATCTGTATTATGCGGAACTGCATGACAACATGAAGCCCGGCGCCGCGCTTGCCTTCGCCCATGGCCTGAACATTCATTTCAACCTGATCGAGCCGCGCGCCGACATCGACGTGTTTATGATTGCACCGAAAGGCCCCGGCCATACCGTGCGGTCCGAATATGTCCGTGGCGGCGGTGTGCCGTGCCTGATCGCTGTGGAACAGGATGCCTCCGGCAACGCCCATGACGTGGGTCTGGCCTATGCCTGTGCCGTCGGTGGTGGTCGTTCGGGTATCATCGAGACCACATTCAAGGAAGAATGCGAAACCGATCTGTTCGGCGAGCAGGTCGTGCTGTGTGGTGGCCTGATGGAACTGGTCAAGAACGGCTTCGAGACACTGGTCGAGGCGGGTTATGCGCCTGAAATGGCCTATTTTGAATGCCTGCACGAAGTGAAGTTGATCGTCGATCTGATGTATGAAGGCGGCATGGCCAACATGCGCTATTCGATCTCCAACACGGCGGAATATGGCGACTACGTCACCGGACCCCGGATCGTGACATCCGAGACCAAGGCGGAAATGAAACGGGTGCTGGACGATATCCAGTCCGGGCGGTTCACCCGCGACTGGATGCTGGAATGCAAGGCCGGTCAGCCCAGCTTCAAGGCGACCCGCCGCCGCAACGCCGATCACCAGATCGAGGAAGTCGGCGAACGCCTGCGCGCCATGATGCCCTGGATCGGCGCCAACAAGCTGGTCGACAAGGAAAAGAACTAAATTACTCTTCGATCCGGTGCGCGCCGCCCAATACGCCCGGTAAGGGGATGGATGGGTTGGACTTGCGGCGTCTGCTCGCGAAAATAAAAAAGGGATGCTTTGGCGTCCCTTTTTTCATTCAACGCTGAACGCAAGAATCTGGCTGATCTGGGTCAACGGTCTGCCGCTTTCATGTCGCCATGCATCAATGGCGGTCTGCACGGTGGTGAAATCTTTTCCGGAGCTTGGAATTTTCCCGATCACACCTTCCCGGTCGAGAGCCTTGATGACATCCGTTGAAAAGATCAGCGTATCAACACCCATGCGGCGCAGGAATATCTGTCCGGTGCGTCCGCCCACCCGGGAGCCATCCTTGTGCAGGGCGCGGAGGTTCTGCCAGTAAGTCTCGCCGGTCCACCCGGCAAAGTAATTCCCGACACTGCCATGATCGCGGGCGATGGTTGTCAGGAACTGGGCGTTGCCGCCGATCGACTTGATTTTCTGACCGTTGGCGACAATGCCGGTTGTCGTCAGCAGAGTATCGATGTCGTCATCACTCATCATGGACCAGCGGGCAATATCAAAGCCCGCGAAAACTTCTTCAAAACGGCCCCATTTATCCTCGATCAGTTGCCAGTTGAAACCGGCCTGGAAGACACACTTCGTCATGGCGGAGAGCCAGCGATCATCCGGGATCATCTGTATCCCGGCGGGCGACAAAGGGGTGGAGAGCAGACGTTCCAGTGCCTCCACGCTCCCCTTGTGTTCAACGGCTATTGAATGAATTTCAGCAAATGTTTGCATCGTCACGCGGCGTTGGAGGTTGCAGCAAAACCAGGATAATCCGTATACCCCTTGGGCCATGGGGTGCCAGACTTTGGAAAGCCTTGGCATTTGTTTTGAGTGGTCACACTTTCCATGCGGTCAAGGATATTAGCCATAGTCTGCCCTGATTGAGGGTGTTATGTGGGAATCCAGAACATAGCTATATGTTAGAGGATGGTTCCTTACACATGTCTTCCAAATAACCATTTTCCAAATCATCACCATTTTTCTCGGCAAGCTTCGCCCACTCACATGCTTTTTCAAACTCTTTCTTGAGATAATAGACAAAGGATATATGCGACCGTGCATTGAATACCGTTGGTTCGATTTCCATTGCTTTGTGAAGTAGGGCCAAGGATGAATCCAGACGCCGTTCTGTCCAGAGAAATCGTCCATAGTCTACATATGCCGCGGGGCTAACATCTGGTTTAGATATCGCAATTTTGAAAAATTCTTCAACTTCATTTGATGGACCGTTCCTCACCGAGACGATCAAGGCAAAACCATAATACAGATCGCCATTCTTGGGGTTGAGGAGCCAAGCCTGATTGAAGCGTTTTAGCGCAGTATCATAATCCTGTTTTTTGAAACTTTCCCAGCCGCGTTTGATGGCGTGTATTGAAGCAGATTTCCGTGTAACTCCTGCTTGTAAAATTGAATTGATAAGTTTTTCGTCGGCAGCTTTTATAGACGTAAGATACTTTCGCTCCGCTTCATTAGCTGGTGTGAGTTGATGTATGCCGCCATACATTGGCAAATCCTGAAGTTCAGACAGGGGCGAGGTGCTAAGCACAGGCAAGACGGGATCCTGAGTCTTGCACGCCGTGATGAAAATACAGGCAAGCATGATCACAAGAATTTTTCTATACATGGATTATCGCGCTATCATAGAATTTATTATTAGAATTTATCGTAGCACTAACACCAAAAATTATCTACGTCCTGTGCGCATGGGGAGAAAAACATAACTGATGGGCGGCTTGAATATTTTGACGGCCATCGTGCGCTTTTCTTTATGACTTGCGATAATTCGTTAGAAGCCTTAAAAATTGCGGGTTCGCCGGGAAAACCGGCGGGCCATGGAGATTGGATTGTTGGAACGCACGATGATTGTCATTGCTTCCAGGTGG
Source organism: Rhodospirillales bacterium (assembly GCA_021775275.1). GTDB lineage: Bacteria > Pseudomonadota > Alphaproteobacteria > Rhodospirillales > Casp-alpha2 > JAJFIE01. Next base: position 10,155 of record JAJFIE010000022.1, read on the forward strand.
ATCGAGAGTGTGAACCGGACGGCCTCAGGCCGTTCTCCGGACGCGCCGGATTGCGACAATCTCCTCGGACTCCTTTCTCTAGCGGGCGACCTTCGACTTAGGCGCCCCTGAACGTTTACGCCATTCATTGCCGCTTGCGGCACGGCGTTCAGGGGTAAAGCGGCTTTAAGCGACAAACGTGCGTGAGACGCATCACCTGAGAATTCAAGGAAGGAACCGTGCCATGAGCACAGATAACAGTATTCAACAGTCTTCAGCCGACGAGCGCCCAGGGGACAAACCGGGCGACAAACCGGATGACCGTGTCGTCATCTTCGACACTACCCTGCGCGATGGCGAGCAGTCGCCGGGCGCGTCCATGAATCTGGACGAGAAGATTCGCATCGCCGAAGTGCTGGAGGATATGGGCGTCGATATCATCGAGGCGGGCTTTCCCATCGCTTCGGACGGTGATTTCACCTGCGTGAACGAGATCGCAAAGATGGTGAAAGACTCCACCGTCTGCGGTCTGGCGCGGGCGACGGCGGCGGACATCGACCGCTGCGGCGAGGCCATCAGGCCGGCGGCGTCGGGCCGCATCCATACCTTCATCGCCACCAGTCCGTTGCATATGAAATACAAGTTGCAGATGGAGCCGGAAGAGGTTCTGGTCAAGGTTACCGAGAGCGTCACCCGGGCGCGCCAGTTTACCGACAACGTGGAATGGTCGTGCGAGGACGGTTCGCGTTCGGATCATGATTTCCTGTGCCGTTGTGTCGAGGCGGCCATTGACGCCGGGGCGGGCACCATCAACGTACCCGATACAGTGGGCTATGCACTGCCCAATGAATTCGCCGACCTGATCCGTATGCTCAAAAACCGGGTCCCCAATATGGACAAGGCGATTATTTCCGTGCATTGCCACAATGATCTGGGGCTTGGCGTCGCCAATTCACTGGCCGCCGATGAAGCGGGCGCACGCCAGATTGAATGCACCATCAACGGTCTGGGCGAACGCGCCGGAAACGCCGCCATGGAAGAAATCGTCATGGCGCTGAAAACCCGCAACGACCACATGCCCTTCCGGACCGGCATCAAGACCGAGGACATCATGCGAGCGTCCCGGCTGGTGTCCGCCGTGACCGGCTTCTCGGTACAGCCCAACAAGGCCATCGTCGGCGCCAACGCCTTCGCCCACGAAGCAGGTATTCATCAGGACGGGGTCCTGAAACACGCCGGGACCTATGAAATCATGACCCCCGAATCGGTCGGCCTGAACAAGTCCAATCTGGTTCTGGGCAAGCACTCGGGCCGCCATGCCTTCAAGGAAAAACTCAAGGAACTGGGTTACGATCTGGGTGACAACGCCATTCAGGACGCGTTCAAACGCTTCAAGGATCTGGCCGACGCCAAGAAGGATGTGTTTGACGAAGACATTGTCGCCCTGGTGGATGACGAAGTGGTCCGCGCCAACGATACGGTCCGTCTGGTATCGCTGGAGATTTTGTGCGGAACGGTTCACAAGACGCCGAAGGCCGTGCTCGAACTGGACGTGGACGGCGATGTAAAAGGCTGCGAAGCGACCGGTGACGGCCCCGTGGATGCTGCGTTTAACGCCATTAAGCAATTGTTTCCTCATAATGCGCGTCTGCAACTCTATCAGGTCCATGCGGTAACCCACGGAACCGACGCCCAGGCCGAAGTCACCGTCCGGCTGGAAGAAGACGGACGGACGGTCAATGGCCAGGGCGCGGACACCGATACCATGGTCGCGTCCGTTCGGGCCTATGTGAACGCATTGAACAAGCTGTTGGTCAAACGCGAGAAGACCGCACCCGATGCAATCTCGGCCTGACGGGTTTTCTTCCGGAGCGCCCTGTTTTCTGCTGGATACTCCGGTGCTGCGTCGAGTATAAGGTTTTGCCAATGCCGGAGGGCTTGCGCTCTCTGGCACTGCGCATTCTGGATACTTTTCGTTAACGACTTTCAGGTACTGAGTTACCCGATATGTTTTCACGTTTGTTTGGATTTCTCTCGGCCGACATGGCCATCGATCTCGGGACCGCCAACACCCTGGTTTATGTCAAGGGTAAGGGCATCGTCCTGAATGAACCCTCCGTTGTGGCCATTGCCGAAAACAAGGGCAAGAAGCAGGTGCTGGCTGTTGGTGAAGAAGCGAAGCAGATGCTTGGCCGGACACCCGGCAACATCCGCGCTATTCGCCCGTTGCGTGACGGCGTCATCGCCGACTTCGAAGTCGCCGAAGAGATGATCAAGTATTTCATCCGCAAGGTTCATAACCGCAAGACCTTCGCCAGTCCCCTGGTCGTGGTTTGCGTGCCCTCCGGTTCCACGGCTGTCGAGCGTCGCGCCATTCAGGAATCGGCGGAAAGCGCCGGTGCGCGCCGGGTCTTCCTGATCGAGGAACCCATGGCCGCCGCCATTGGCGCCGGCCTGCCGGTGACCGAACCGACCGGTTCCATGGTCGTTGATATCGGCGGCGGCACCACGGAAGTCGCCGTGCTCAGCCTTGGCGGCATTGTTTATGCGCGCAGTGTGCGTGTCGGCGGCGACAAGATGGACGAAGCCATCATCGCCTATATCCGGCGTAATCATAATCTGCTGGTCGGTGAAGGCAGTGCGGCGCGTATCAAGGAAGAAATCGGTTCAGCCTGTCCGCCGTCCGATGGCGAAGGCCTGACCATGGAAATCAAGGGCCGCGACCTGATGAACGGCGTTCCCAAGGAACTCATCGTCAGTGAACGCCAGATTTCGGAAAGCCTGGCCGAGCCTGTGGGCGCAATCATCGAGGCCGTGAAAGTCGCGCTGGAACATACCGAGCCTGAACTGGCCGCAGATATTGTCGACAAGGGTATCGTTCTGACCGGTGGCGGCGCGTTGCTGGGCAATCTGGATTTCGTGCTGCGTCACGCGACCGGACTGCCGGTGAGCATCGCCGACGACCCGTTGTCCTGTGTCGTGCTGGGGACAGGGCGGGCGCTTGAAGAAATGAAACGCCTGCGCGATGTTCTGACGTCCATGTACTGACGAATACCCATTACACTTCCCAAAACTTGTCGTATGGTCACTGTAATGTGGTTTTCATAAGAAACTCTCATGGCAGGTAACGTGGCATGGAAATAACGCACATTATCGGTTTCAATCTCGCCCTGCTGGCGGCCATGATGAGTCCGGGACCTGCATTCCTGTACATGCTAAAGGCTACACTTGGCGGTGGCCGCGTCGTG
>JAJFIE010000211.1 GCA_021775275.1 Rhodospirillales bacterium
CGGACGGACCATATTCTGGCAGGCGCGCAACGGTGCGCCTATCGTGTTCGATCCGTTCAGGATCAATGATAGATTGTCAGATATGGGATTGCTCGGTCTGCCACTGCGATTTCTGACCCGACAAGCCCGCTGGTTCGCCCGGGGCGCAGGGATTGTGGTCGCGGGGACCGCCTTCGAGTTTCTGCGCCGGCACGAACAACTTCCGTTGCCGGGCATGGAGCAACCTTATGAGATCGGTGTGACCGACCCTTACTGGATAAGTGTTACGGCGTATCTGGTAACCACATGGGTGATCAAGCGTGTTCTGGGCTCGCTGTTGCGGGAGGCCGGATCACACATTCAACGGGTTTCACGGGGTGACTGGTATAAGCCCTGAGGCCTGATCTCATGCCGACCCATCAATCAGCGCGGACTGAATAATTTCGTGAATTTTTATGATGTCGAACGGTTTCTCGACGTATTCATAGAAATCCACATCTTCCGCCAGGCCTTTCTTGTCGCGCCAGACGGATGCGGTGACGGCGATGATCGGAATGTGATTGGTTTCGGCATTGCGTTGCAGGATTTTTGCGGCTTCCATCCCGCTCATATCCGGCAGGTTGATATCCATCAGGATCAGGTCCGGCTTGTGTTTCTTGGCGTACTGAATTCCACCACGAGCGGATCCGACAACATTCAGGATGGCATTGGGGATGGCATCGAAAACCCGCATTATCAACCGTGCGTTGGTCTCATTATCTTCCACACAGAGCACATTATAACTGGACTCAGGATCGGCAATCGGGCCGGAGATTTCGACCCGGATATCATCCGGGAAGTGATCATCGTGTTGCCCGGCGATGTAGTGTGATTTCGGGAGTTCGATCCAGAAGGTGCTGCCTTTACCAACTTCGGATTCAAAGCCCAATCGACCGTTCATCATTTCGATCAACTGTTTCGTGATGGTCAGACCGATCCCGGTTCCTTCAATGCTTTCTGACTGTTTGCCAAGCCGCTCGAAAGGCTCAAATACCTTCCGTTTCTCTCGCTCCGACAACCCGATCCCGGTGTCAGCAACAGATATGCGGATAAAGTCGTCATCTGTTTCCACTGCGTCAACGGTGATGGAGCCTGCGTCCCTGTTGTATTTCACGGCGTTGGACAACAGGTTCAACAGGACCTGTTTCAATCGGGTATTATCTGCTTCAATGTGTGGTAGCGGCGCGCCGACGCTGGCGTATGTCAATTCGATGCCACGGTCGGTCGCCGTCGCCCGTGCGATAGTGGCGCATTCTTCGATGGTATTGGAAACGTCAATCGTCTCAATAGAAAGATCAATGTGACCGGCCTCGATCTTCGACAATTCCAGAACCTCATTAATGAGCACCAACAGATGGCCTCCACCCCGCTTGATGAGATCGACACTTTCCTGTTGCGTGGGGCTCAATGGTTCTTGCGGATTGTATTCCAGCATCTGGGCAAAACCGAGAATGGCGTTCAGCGGTGTGCGCAACTCATGGCTCATAGAAGAAAGAAACTCGGATTTGGCCCGATTGGCCCGTTCCGCTTCATTTTTTGCTGCGATGAGCGATGCTTCCGCACTCTTCTGGTCTGACACATCGCGCAACAATCCTGTGAACGAAATCTTGCCGCCGACTTCATGCTGACTGACCGAGAGAAATGCAGGAAACGTCGTGCCGTCTTTGCGTTGCGCCACCACATCGCGCCCGATCCCGATGATCCTGGCCTTGCGGGTCGTGAGATAGTCCGACAAGTACCCGTCGTGCATTTCTGCGTGTTCGGGCGGCATTAAAATCTTGACGTTCAGGCCGATCACTTCACTCCGTGGGTAATCAAACAGGGTTTCAGCCGCCCGGTTGAACGATTGAATAACGCCGCCGGAATCGATGGTGATGATGGCTTCCACGGCGCCCTCGACAACGGCACGGAAGCGTTCTTCGGTATCGACCTGGGGGGTGATATCCTGGGTCGATCCGCGGTAATATAGAATGCCGCCGTTTTCATCGAACATCGGCACGGCGATCTCATTCAGGTGAATGATGTTTCCGTCGGGTCGACAGAACCTGTAATGCGCTTCATAGGGACCATGATCGCGGACAGCCGCAGTGTAAGTTTCGCGGACGTTGTCCTGATCGTCGGGGTGAATATACCGGATAAAGTTTTCGTAGCTACCGAGCGTATCTTCCATGGGAACACCCAGTAGCTGTTCCGTATTGGCGGAAGCAAACGTCCAATGCTTCAGTGTCTGATCAGACTCCCAGTGGCAGCTGTGAGACAGGGTTTCTGCCTGGGCGAACCTCTCCTCGCTTTGCCGGAGTTCGGCCTCGACAGCAGATGTCCGTCTGGCGGCTTCCCGACGGCGAAGAAGCCGTATAATAACTGTCGGAAATACATCCGTGTAGATTGTCTCGTCGATCTTGGGAATACACCGTTGCACACCCAGTATCTGGGCCTCAATGACAACATCTTCGTCACCTTTGCCGGTAACCAGTATCAACACGGGTTCCGAAATGTGCTTTTCAAGCTCCCGGCAGACCTCAAGCCCGGTCATGCCATCCAGATGGTGGTCGGCGACAACAAGGGGGTATGGGTCGGCCAGGAACAACGCCAGCCCGTCTGCACCAGAGGGAACAAGGTCAACGGAATATCCCTCTTGCTCCATAGTGGTTTTGAACAGCTTGGCTGCCGTGGCGTCATCATCAATATACAGGATACGGTTGCGGAACTGGTCGGTCATGGGCGCGGCTTCTAGAATCAGGTGGTTGTCATCAACAATTAACGCGTTGAACCATGGCTACCGGCGTAACAGGCTGATCCACCGTCCTCCCCCGAGGCCCTCCACATATACCCGTATTTTCAGGCGAATTGAACCTAAAAGATTGATTTCGGACAATGAATCCGGATGGCACCTATCCAAACACCAAGTCTGGCAGCCATGTGGCGATGGCCGGATACACGGCCAGAACAACCAGTGCAAGAATTTGTATGAGGACAAACGGCGCAGCCCCCCGATAGATATCCATGGTGGTCACGGAGTTAGGCGCGACCCCACGTAAATAAAACAGCGCAAACCCGAACGGTGGCGTCAGGAATGACGTTTGCAGGTTCATTGCCATCATCACCCCCAGCCAGACGGGATCGAGGCCCATTTTCAACAGCACCGGGGCGACGATGGGCACAACGACAAAGGTGATTTCAATGAAGTCCAGAAAGAAACCCAGAATGAACATGACGCCCATGACAACCAGCATGGCGCCGAAAGCTCCGCCCGGCAGGCGTGACAGGATGCCGTGGACAAAATCGTCTCCGCCCAGGCCCCGGAATACCAGCGAGAAAACCGATGCGCCGATCAGAATGACAAACACCATGGCGGAAATTTTCATGGTTGAACGCATGACGTCGCTTAACACTGTGGCCTCGCCATCGCTCCTGTCATTTCTCCCGACGCCGTTCAATCGACAACGCCCGATCCGAAACAGGCTGACGCCAATTCCCCAGGTCAGGACCAGAACGGCGACGAAGGATGCGGCAATCGCGACCATATCCCCGGCACCGATGGTTGTTCGTGCGACACGCATGTCCATGGTATTGGACAGGGTAAGCAAGGCCGCCATACCGAGGGCGGCAACGTAGATCGGTCGCCCTGAATTCTCATCCACCTTCAACCCGGCCAGCAGGATAGCCCCCACCGCACCCACGGCGGCGGCTTCGGTCGGCGTTGCGATGCCGCTGAGGATTGACCCCAGAACCGAGACAATCAGAACCACGGGCGGAATCAACGCCCTTAATACCCGCCCCATCATGTTCGTCGCCTGAATTTCGTGGCGTGGGATGGACGGCGAACTGTCCGGTCTGATGATTGCGACAATGAACTGATAGGCGATGTACATGCCGACAAGCGCCAGACCGGGCAACAACGCCCCGGCGAACAAATCGCCGACGGATACCGGTTCCGGTGACCAGTTACCCAGTTCCCGTTGGGCATTCACATAGGCGTTGGAAATCTGATCACCCAGCAGCACCAGAACAATGGAGGGCGGGATGATCTGGCCCAGTGTCCCGGCAGCGCAGATGGACCCTGCCGCCAGAGAGGGCGCGTAACCCCGCCGCAACATGGTGGGAAGCGACAGCAGCCCCATGGTCACCACGGTCGCGCCAACGATGCCGGTGGACGCCGCCAGCAAAGCGCCGACGATGGTGACGGA
>JAJFIE010000212.1 GCA_021775275.1 Rhodospirillales bacterium
TTTTGCTGGCGCCCATACGCTGCAACGAAATTTGTTCGCTGATTTCTCGCCATGTCTGCGATCTGATTGAATACAAGACCGGTGGTCGTATCCGGCTGCGCAGTCTGATGGTCACGATCTATGATACGGATACGCCCTACACTTATCAGCAGATCAACGGCTACTACGGGCAAGAGATGGCGCCATCGCTGCCAGGGTTGATCGTGCTCGGATCCAGCGGAACTGTGGATGCGTTCCGCTGGTTGTATGCCTACAGAGTTAGCCTTATCAGCCAAAAGATGATGAAGAGCTCTCTCTATTCTGAAGTTGCACGCCGTTATGTACCGTTCGTCTTTTTCGGCGTTCTTGTTGAACGGGATGCCGAAATTCTGCTCGACATGGATCACCTTGGTGACCTGCGGTATCCAGGAAACCTGTCACCTTTCATCGAGTACATGGCGCTGATCGGCAAATTGCGCGGGTATCTGGATGCAACGTCCGACTGCCCGTTTGACGAGGAAATCCGCCGTCTTGCCGGTTCATGACAAATGTCACTCTATGAATTTTTAAATGGCTCTCCCCGACACGGTCGTCGGGACAGTCTACGTATGAAAAGCACTGATTTTTGATGCCAAATACTGATCCCAGTTCTCGCGATTTTCGCACCGATCTTTCATTTCTGTCCGGTGCCCGGATACTGATTACCGGCGGCACAGGGTCGTTGGGTCAACACATGACCCGCCGCCTGTTAAAGGAAGCGGAAAACGCCCGCCTGATTGTTTTTTCACGCGACGAGCAGAAGCATTTCGATATGGAGCAGAAGTTCCGGGATCTCGACAAAAATCAGGCGCTTCGATATTTCATCGGCGATGTCCGCGACGCCAATCGCCTCGAAATGGCGTTGCGGGACGTTGACTACGTCATCCATGCGGCAGCGATGAAGCACGTGACAATCGCCGAGTACAATCCCTTTGAGTGCATTCATACCAACGTGCTGGGCGCCGAGAACGTAGTGCGGGCCGCCATAAAGAGCGGTGTCCAAAAAACCATTGCGCTTTCAACCGACAAGGCGGCGAACCCGGTTAATCTGTATGGCGCCAGCAAACTGGCGGCCGACAAAATTTTTGTAGCAGCGAACAATTTGGGCGCGGCCAGTGGCTCGACATTTGGCGTCGTCCGTTACGGAAATGTCAGTAATTCGCGCGGCAGCGTGGTCCCGTTGTTTGAAAAATTGATCAGCGAAGGCGCAGATTATTTGCCGATCACCGACGAGCGCATGACCCGGTTCTGGATCACGCTGGACCAGGGCGTGGATTTTATCCTGTCGTCGCTCGAAATTATGACAGGGGGCGAAGTCTTCGTGCCAAAAATTCCAAGCATGAGAATTCCTGATTTGGCTGAGGCGATCGGGCCTGATCTTGAGCACAGAGTCGTTGGAATCCGACCGGGCGAGAAACTGCACGAAGTCATGATTCCGCGCGATGAGTCGGTCAATACCATTGAGTTACCCGATCGCTACATTGTTGAGCCCGCGCTGGCATTCTGGTCACGCGAGCCATACATGCAGTCTGGCGCAACCTCGGTTGTTGACCGGTTTGAATACTCCAGTGAAACCAACAAGGAGTGGCTCGACGTGGATGATTTGCGGAAGCATCTGTAACAGGCGTTCGTTGATTACAGTGATTACCGTTCCGATTATTCAGGTGCTTCTCTCGTGACAACGGTGGTCATCGTTCAGGCGCGCGCGACCTCGTCGCGGCTGCCCGGCAAGATCCTCATGGAACTGGGCGGCGAAACGCCCTTGTTCTATGTATTGAAGCGGTGTTCACTGATTCCCGAGGTGGATGTTGTATGTTGCGCCGTTCCCGACAATGAAAATCAAGCCCAGGTTGCCGCGGAAGCGACGCGCAGTGGAGCGGTCGTTTTTCAAGGCTCCGAGATGGATGTGCTGGACCGGTACTACCAAGCTGCAAAGCATCTCGGTGCCGACACCATCGTCAGGATTACCAGCGACTGTCCTTTGGTTGACCCGCAGGTGTGCAGCGATACGATCGATCTTTTCCACCGCGAAGAAGCCGACTTTGCGAGCAACAATCTGATACCGACTTTCCCCCATGGCGTTGAATGCGAGGTGTTCTCTTTTGTCGCCTTGGAAGCGGCTGCACTCAATGCGTCAGATCCCTATGAGCGCGAGCATGTCACGCCCTACATCCGCAAGCGTCCTGGTTTTAAACGTGCCGTATTGGAAGGCCCTGGCGGAGGTGTTGAGCATCATCGCTGGACGCTCGATTACAAAGAGGATTTAGTTTTTTTTCGGGCATTGTTCGAATTTCTGGACCCTTGGCCCGCTGCACCAACATGGCAGAGCGTTCTCGAAGTTATCAAAAATCATCCGGAAATTACCGAGATCAACGCCGGGCATTCAGGAATCGGCAGAGCCTGACTATGGATAAGACCAGTTACGTCGTTGCGACGATCAAACCATGGCAAGTTGAGGTTTTCAAACGTCAGGTCGCGAACTTGCCCGGCACGTGGTCTTTGATATCCAGTCCTGATGAGTTGACCCTTGAGGCTGTAGCTGGGTACGCGCCTCGCTACATATTCTTTCCACACTGGAGCTGGAAAGTGCCCAAGGAAATTCATGAAAAATATGAATGTGTTGTGTTTCATGAAACGGATGTGCCCTTCGGTCGCGGTGGCAGTCCTATCCAGAACCTCATTGAGCGGGGCCATACCGAAACTATGATATCAGCACTTCGGATGACAGATGAACTTGACGCCGGTGACGTCTATTTCAAACGCCCCCTTTCACTAGACGGAACAGCCAATGAGATATTTGCCCGTTCGGCTCACGTCATAGCAGGCATGATAGAGGAAATCGTGAGCAAGGAACCGACTCCCGCGCCACAGGTCGGCGAGCCGGTAGTTTTCACCCGCCGGACGCCGACCCAAAGCCGGATACCGGATTGTAGCCGTGAACCGCAAAAGTTTTACGACCACGTGCGCATGCTTGATGCTGATGGATATCCACCCGCATTTCTCGAGCATGGCGGCTTTCGGTTCGAGTTCAGCAAACCCGTCTTGAAGTCCGGCGAAGTTCATGCTGCCGTCTGTGTTACGCCGGTGGATGACCATGATTAATTTTTCACGCTGCAAAAGGGTGATTACTGTTTTCGCCCACCCCGACGACGAAACACTGGCTGCGGGAGCGACGATTTCAAAGTTATGTGATCTCGGCGCCGATGTCCTCGTGTTGATCCCGGCGACAGGTGTTCATGCCCGAAAGAACAGCCACAATGAAGCCGAGAGAGATGATCAGATTGCGACGTTGAGGACGGATTGCCCTGCTGCGCTCGGCAATCTCGGCGTCAAACCGGAGAACATCATCTTTGGTGAGTTTGATGATAACGCCATGGACAATGTACCATTGCTGTCCGTGATTCATTGGTTGGAACCATATTTTGCAGACTTCAAGCCCGACCTGGCGCTGACTCACCATTTCGGATGCACGAACGTCGACCACCGGGTTTGTCACGAAGCGGTTACCGTCGTAACCCGCCCCAGCACGGATTTGCGTATCCCTGTGTTGTGCGGTGAGGTGCCAAGCTCGACCGGTTACCGTCGACCGACCGGGTTCGAGCCAAACATTTATGTTGAGGTTTCGGAAATCAACCTGGACAACAAAATTCGATCCATGGAACGGTTTACCGGGGAAGCGCGCCCCGACCCGCATCCGCGATCAGCCGAAGTTCTCCGGGCGGTGTCCAAAGTCCGCGGCAGTGAAGGCGGATTTAATTGGGCTGAGGCGTTTATGCTTTTGCGTGCGTTCGCCTAAGTCGATCTGACCGAATAAATTCTCTCCCGAAAGCCCTAATCACATGTGCACCGTCGCCTACCTCAAATCTGCCGGTCTCCTGAGCAAGAACCGTGACAAGGAAATCGTCACCGCCGAGGAAATCGTCGCCACCGGTGACTACGTCGCTGTCCGCTCTGTGGGCGACGAATACTTCAGTCTTGGCGTCAATCGCCACGGCTTTGCGTTCGTCAGTACGGCGATAAACTCGCCCCAATGGACCCAGCTTGTCGAGCAGGGCGAGGCGGAAAAGGCTAAAACAGTTTTTGCAGATGAGCGACGCGGACAGCACAGCCCGACAAAGCATCTTTCGCAACATTTCACGGAGATCCGTTCGATTGAGGATGCGCTGGCATTGTTCCGGGACGCCGACAAACCCTGGATGGGCTACAACGTCGTTATGGCGGATGGAACTGGCGCAACCGTTCTCGAGACCTTTGAGAATACGACCCATCAGTATGCCCTCAAAAGTCGCGATATCGTTACCAACCATTTTCGTGGACTTGATCACGGCGCCAAAACGTTCGACGACTATCCAAGCACCTTTGAACGGCACGCCTATGTCGGGGAATACCTGGCGGAAATCGAGTCACGCGAAGACCTGGAGAAGGTTATCCATCCCAGCGACGATGCTGGCCGGGCTGCGCGTATCTGGCGCAAAGGTGCGTTTTCGACCGTGTCGAGTTCAGTCATCGAGATCGGAGCGCGTCAGGTTTATTACGCGGACGGTCTCGATCACAACTATGCCCCATACGGATTGACGTAAAAGAGTATTCCAGTTGTCTACGCCTCCGGCACAGTTTTACGAAACCCTGCTCAGCGCTTTTAGGGATGGCGGTTCGCGCCCTGTCTTTGTGCACTACGACGAGCGCGGGACGTACGAAGAGATGTATGCCG
>JAJFIE010000213.1 GCA_021775275.1 Rhodospirillales bacterium
CTCAGGGCGGTCATCGCGACCTCCTTATGATCTCGCGCCTACGCATGAGCTTGCAGCAGATGGGTTTTAGTAAAATTGTTGGGATGTTTTCGTCAACACCTAGATTGTCTGTATGACAATGTGGGAAACCACCACGCAGACGTTTTACTATACCGCCGTTCTAATCAGAACTGTTAGCGGGATAAACCTTGCGGAAGTCATCGGCGCGCTGCCACGAAGAACGGATCAGTCCTTCCGGGTCATCGCGGAGAGCCAGACGAACTGCCTTGGTCCGCTCATCGGCGTCGATATCGACAACGTTGGCCTCGATCCCGTCCAGTGCTGCTGTAACGATGTCCCGGGGCGATACTTTCTCGGCATCCACGTACTCGACCATGCCGGTATCGATAAATCCGGCATAGAGGCCATGCACCATGGTGTTCTGGGCTTGCAGTTCGTAGCGAAGGCTGTGGGTCAGCGACATGGCCGCCGCCTTGGTGGCGGAATAACTGCCGAAGGGCGGAAAGGCCACCAGACTGGCTGCTGACAAAATGTTGAGGATCGCGCCACCGCCGTTCGCCGCGAGCACCGGCGCAAAGGCCAGAGCCATGCGCGCCGTGCCGTAGAGATTGACCTCCATTTCACGGCGCAGGGGCTCCAGGCCGCCTGCTTCCATCACGCCCAGGGATTCCAGCACGCCTGCGTTGTTGATCAGGAGTGTTGCGTCGCCTGCATGTTCGGCGGCGGTTCTGGCATCAGCATCCGAGGTAACATCGAGGCGCAAGGGTTGAACCCTGTCGCCGTGCGCTTCCAGCAATGGCGTCAGGCTGCCCGGGTCCCGCGCACCGGCATAAACCCTGGCGACGCCTCGGGCAATCAGGGCATCGACAAAGCACTTGCCGAGACCCCTGTTGGCCCCGGTGACGATGGCGACGGTATCTTTGATAAGCACGGAAGCCTACATTTCCATGTCGAGTGCGCGCAGATAGACGGCCATGACTTCTTCCATTTCGCGCCGGTCGGCGACATCCAGTTTGCGGATGCGAATGATTTGGCGGATCACCTTGATGTCGAAGCCGGAGCCCTTGGCTTCGGAATAGACTTCGCGAATATCATCGGTCAGGGCCTTTTTCTCTTCTTCCAGCCGCTCGATCCTCTCGATAAAGGATTTCAAGCGATCTGCGGCGACGCCACCTACATCAGACATCCGGTAACTCCCTTTAATTTACACATCTCAGGTTGGAAAATCTCCGCCGCATACGGGATTGAGTTTGGCGGGATTGAATATGGCCGGACATTAGCCGCGCGATTTGCTCCGCGCAAGAGGCGCTTCCATGAAAAGCAATCCTCCCGCAACCAGGGCGACGCCGCCCCATTGCACCAGGCTCAGATATTCCTGAAACATGTAGGCGGCGAGCAGGATGGTGGCGACCGGTTCCATGAAACTCAGCATAGCGACGCGGGTTACGCCGACCAGTTTGGCTGCCGAGAAAAATGTCAGATAGGCGACGGCAAAGGATAACCCGTTGACCAGACAACTGGTCCAACCCAGAGCGGTTTCCGGCGGCTGCCAGCTATCCGTAATCAATAAAACAGCGGCCATAATGACCAACGACCACAAGGCCATGTGGAAATTGGCGCTGACGGCGCCGACAGCGACGCTGAGGCGCATGGTGACGATTACCATAGCTGCGGCGAAGACTGAGGCGAGTCCCGCCAGCGCCAGTCCAACGGGATCAAGGACACTAAAATCCACGGCAAGGGCGAAACCGAGGCCAATGAGAGCAACAATGCCGGAAAAAACAGCGACGACCGTCAGGCGCGAAATTCCCGTCATGTGATTATAAATACCGATGAGGAACGGGTTCACGAACATGATCAGGATGGTCAGGCTGACACCGATGAATTGAATGGCGGTATAGAAGGTGAACAACATGGCGGTGGAAAGTGCGCCTGTGCACAGTGCCAGCCGGGTCAAGGCCAGTGGCAGGCGAAAACGCCCACGGGTCACGGCAATGCACAGACCAAGGGTCAGGGTGGCGATCACGGCGCGAACACTGATCACTGTCATCGGATTAGCGCCCTCCTGATAGGCGAGTTTGGGCGTGTTGGTCATAACCGCGACGGCAGTGGCGACCAGGACCATCATCGCAATGGCGATCAGGGTCGCGTGCTTATCGGAAACATCGGGGGATGGCGTCATGAAGACGTTTACACCGTCCGGGTGACGCTGATCAGGTTATCGACCACCATTTGCATGGCAGTGTCATGATCGTTGCCTTCGGTGCAGGCCTGTTCGTAGGTCTTGCGTTGCTGATGGGCGCTGGTGCCGCGATCCATGATGGTGCGGAGGTGCGCCAATTCCGCTTCGCACCCCGCCTCGGCCGCATCCTCTTTGGTCAATTCGATCAGCTCATCGGTCAATTCCGGCATAGCCACCAGTCCGCCCAGGCCGAAGTCAATGAGCGGTTCATCTATGCCGTAGCGCTGCGCCCGCCAGCGGTTTTCGGCGATCAGCATGTTGGAATACTTACGCCAGCGCTGGTTGCCGCCTTTCAGGCGGGTCAGCATGCGCAAAATACACATGTACAGCGCCGCGATGGCGACGGCGTCATCCAGGTTCGTGCAGACATCACAAATGCGCATCTCCAGTGTCGGGAACTTGTTGGAAGGCCGGATGTCCCACCAGATTTTGGTGGCGTCTTCGATGATTCCGGCGTTCACCAGCATGTCCACATGGCGCTGGTATTCCACGTAGGAATCGAACTGTTCGGGCAGGCCTGTGCGGGGCAGTTCGTTAAAGATGCTCAGACGGTAACACGCCATGCCGGTATCTTCGCCACGCCAGTAAGGCGATGACGTGGAAAGCGCGAGCAGGTGCGGCAGGAAGTAGGAAACCTGCCCCAGCAGGTCCATACGCATCTCGTCGTCCTCACCCACGCCCACATGCACGTGCATGCCACAGATCAACAGGCGTCGTGACACGCCTTGCAAATCCTGGGCGATGGTATTGTAGCGGTCGGCGTTCGTGTGGCTGTGTTCTTCCCATTTGGACAGGGGATGTGTCGCCGCCGCGACGGGGGCCAGATTGTAGTCCCCTGCGATGCCGGCGACCGTGGCGCGCAAATACGCCAGACTGTCACGGGCTTCCGCAGGCGTCGCACAGACCGGGGTGCCGGTCTCGATCTGTGACGCCATAAACTCATGCTGGACCATGTCGCCCAGTTCCGCCTTGCAGCGCTCAAACAGCTCTTCCGGCGGTTGGGCGGCCAGTTGCCGCGTATCGCGGTCAACCAGCAGGTACTCTTCTTCGATTCCAATGGTAAAGGGAGGGGCCGTGCGCGCCATGGGACCTTCCGTCAGAACCGCTGAACACGGTGGATGTCGTCGCGCCTCATGATGCTGCGCAGGCCGTCGGCCAGAATGTTGGCCCAGCGTTCCTGTCCGGCCTCGTCGGTGATCTGGTCCTGGCGGATTTCAATAACGCCATTGGCGAGACCGGGCGATGTGCCGTGGACATCAATGGAATAGGCGGC
This sequence comes from Rhodospirillales bacterium, assembly GCA_021775275.1. Taxonomy (GTDB): domain Bacteria; phylum Pseudomonadota; class Alphaproteobacteria; order Rhodospirillales; family Casp-alpha2; genus JAJFIE01. The sequence continues at coordinate 3,516 of JAJFIE010000213.1, forward strand.
TTCCAGCCCCGAATAGGGCTGGTTGTCGCCGATGTGCAGGCCCTGGTCGCGCAGCGTCTCCATCATGACATGCGCCAGGCGCGGGTCGCGGTTATACAGCACGCCCGCATCCCATGGACGGTGCTCATCACCGAAGGTCGACGTGAAACTGTGCACAGAAAACAGCACAGGAGGGCATCCCTCGACGCGCCAGCGATGGCCAATAACATTGGAGACAGCCTGATGGTAGGGCCAGAACAAGGTATCCACGCGCTTCAGCGCCTGTTGCTCCCGGATGTTGACATTGGCCGGAATGGTGGTGCCGTCACTGATCTCGGCGATGGATTCCGGATGGCCCAGCGGCCGGTTGCAATCAATCACCAGACGCGAATAATTATGCAGCAACGCCGGGGCGTCCAGCAGCTCCGACAGTCGCCGGGTTACTGCCGCAGCGCCGATATCATAGGCGATATGCCGGTCCATGTGTTCAACGTCAACGCCCAGACCATCCAGCATGGCGGGGACCGCCCGTCCCGCGTGATCGCAGATCAGCACCAGATGCGCGGCGCCATCTTCGTTCAGATGCTCAAACACCGGCAGGTCGTCGGGACCCAACAGGCTGGTGACGTCATCCAGGTTTTTCGTGTCCATTTCCATGGTCGTACTATAGCGCGCCGGTCAGGGAAATCGAGCGCAATGGACAGGTCTTTTATTTCGTGCGAGTCCGTAGTCTAGTGGAGGCCAACCATACAGTTCAGGGGGCGGCGTGACACAACCGGATGCGGCGATATCACAGACTGATGCGACGGCGGGCGGGACTGAATCAAAGCGCGCCTTCGCCATGGCGATCATGGTGCTCGGCTCGGTGATTATCAGCTTTGGCGGGTTGGTGCTCCGCAACATCGAACAAGCCGACGTCTGGCAACTGGTCCTCTACAGGGCAGTATCATTGATGGGCGCGGTCATGGTTATTCTGGTGATCCAGTACCGGGGGCAAACCATCAGCAAAATCCGGCAGATTGGCAGGCCGGGGCTGTTGGCGGGTAGCTGTCTGGCCATCGCCAGTATTACGTTCCTGCATTCCATTACCACCACGACGGTCGCCAATACCCTTTTCATGCTCAGCGCCATTCCATTTTTTACCGCTATCATGGCGCGGTTTTTTCTGGGTGAAAGACTGCGGCGTGAAACCATGATGACCATGCTGGTCGCCGGATGCGGGGTTGCTGTCATGCTCGGCGACGGTGTTGGCGGCGGTTCGCTGTTCGGTAACGCCATGGCTTTGATAACGGCGCTGTCGTTCGCCGGGTACGCGGTGTTTGTGCGTTACAACAGGGCCGTGGACATGCTGCCGACCCTGCTGGTTTCCACCGTGATTCTCATTGTTATCGGCCTGGTCATGCGGTTCGATGATCTGGCTATTCCATTCAGTGATATGGTGTTGTGTTTTGTTCTTGGCGCGGGCATGTCGGGCATAACCAATTGGCTTTTTATCATCGCATCGCGGCATCTTGTGGCGGCGGAAGTGACATTGTTCATGTTACTGGAATTTTCTCTGGGGCCGATCTGGGTCTGGTTGTTCGTGGACGAGATTCCCACCCGACTGACGGTACTGGGTGGCCTGCTGGTGATGAGCGCGGTAACCGTGCGGGCGGCCATCCAGCTCCATCAGGCGCGACGCACAAAACGCCGACCCGTGCCCATCGGCGCACCGTAATCATGCGATATTCGTGGTCCCCGCGACCGCTGCCGCGAAATGGTTTTTGCACACCGTTGCAAAAGCCTGGGCGAAGCGGGTCGGGCGGGTGCCCGCCATGCGAGCCAGCACAACGCGTCCCTGCGGCACATCATCGGCCACCGGGATAGCGACGATGCGTTTGCCATCATAGGTCAGATCACCCGCTGGTCGTGTCACCAATACTGAATAACCAAACCCGTTGCCCACCAGCGACCGCACGGTTTCGAAGGACGGTGAGCGATAGCGGATGTCGGGCTCGAAGCCCAGATGAATGAATAATGTTGTGAAGTAATGGGACGACGGCAGCATATCGAGCAACACCATGGGCTCGTCAATCAGGTCAGCCAGACTGAGCGTCCCCCTGTCCGCCAATGGATGATCCGCCGCCAACAGGGCATAGGGCGGGAAATCCGCCAATACTTCGGTATCCAGCCCGTCCGGCAGGTTCACGTCATACAGCACCGCCAACTCAAACTGACCGGATTGCAGTCCGTCGATCAAATCGGTCTGCATGCTTTCGTTGAGGCGGATACGGGCTTCCGGGTAAGCCATCTCGAAGCTCCGGATCAGGCCCGGCATATAGAACGACGCAATGGTCAGGAAACAGCCCACGCCGAAGTCGCCCGAGACTTCTTCCCCCAATCGTTCGGCGCTGCTCCTCACATCGCCCGCGTGGGCCAGCAGGGCGCGCATCTCCACCATCATACGCTGGCCCGCCGGAGTCAGCGATACGCCCTGTGCATGGTGGCGGATGAACAACTGGATGCCCAGCAGGCCCTCCAGCTTGGCGACCGCACTGGAAACACTGGGCTGCGAGATGTTCAGCGCGTGGGCTGCTTCGGCGATAGAGCCGTGATCGGCGGCGGCGACAAAGTAGGTGGCTTGACGCAGTGTATATTGGATGGAAGTATGTTGAATCAATTAAATCTATCCAATTAAAAGATAAATAATATTTTATCTTTATAAGCGTTTTCGCCACAATTCCCAACATCGAAATTACGGGTTACTCACATGTGCCCGTATTTCCCGTATTTTCATTTTCCCGTATTTTCCCCGGGGGCTCTAGGAGAAAACCATGATCAGGACAGGCGATCAGTACCGCGAGGGCATCAGCGACGGTCGCGAGGTCTATATCAACGGCGAGAAGGTCAAGGACGTTCCGTCCCACCCCATGTTCAAGCCCCTGGTGGATATCCGTGCTCGGGTCTATGACATGCAGCACGACGCGGCGACCAAATCAAAAATGACCTACGAGGAAAATGGCGAGGAATTCTCCATCGGTCTGAAACTGCCGCACAGCCAGGACGACTGGTGGGCCAAGCGGGCTTCCACTGATGCTGTGTTTGAAGACATCGGCGGCGTTGTGACCCGAATCGGCGACGAGACCGTGGGTGAAATGTGGTCCCTGTTCGATGGCCAGGATGTTCTCAACGAGGTTGATCCCCAGTTTTCAACGAACATCAAGAACCACATCGACAAGGTGATCAATCACGATCCATTCCATGTCTCGGCTAACACCGACCCCAAGGGCGACCGGTCCAAGGCGCCGCAGGATCAGGATCCGGACATGCTGCTGCATGTGGTCAAGGAAACCGATGAAGGTATCATCGTCCGTGGCGCCAAATATGAAACCGCCGCCGCCTACGCCGATCAGGCGTTCACCAAGCCGACCATCGCCAACTGGGGCAATGAAGCCTATTCGGACTATGCCGTAGGGTTCATCTGCAATCTGAATTCGCCGGGTATCAAGATGATCTGCCGTACCGGGTTTGCCGGACGCGCCAGCGCAGAAGATTACCCGCTGGCCAACAAGTTCGACGAGATCGACTCGCTGGTGGTGTTCGATAATGTCCTGGTGCCATGGGAAAACGTGCTGTTTTATCGCCACACCAAGGCCGCCATGTTCATCCGCGCGACCCTGCACCGCTATTCGGCCTTTGCGTTTGTTCAACGCAACCTGAAAGTCGC
>JAJFIE010000214.1 GCA_021775275.1 Rhodospirillales bacterium
GGCGCATCGGCGGCAATTCCGCCGGACATGAACCCGGCATTGTTGAAACGCCTTGCCGATGAAGCAACCCAATCCGCCGGAGAACAGGCCGATGATCTGGCCGACGCCATTTACAACAAATTCATGATCCTGCTGACGGACCGCATTACTGAAAAAGGCGGCAGCCTGACCATGGATGACGTGACCGAAATGGGTCATGACTTCCACGACCAGTTGGATGATATCAAGGAAATATTCCTCAACGCCGTTGAATCCTATACCGAGGCCCGTGAACACAACCGGGTCAGCAGCGAGCGGGGAAACGTCTTCAAACGCATAATGGTTCATCATTTCGAGTCGCGCTTTGCGAACGAACAGACGTTGAAGGAAAAACCGGATCACCTGTCACGGCGCATGCTCCCCGGATTCTACAGTGTGTTGTCCATGATGTTCGGCCCGCCCAAGCTGGAACGTTACGAACAAATGGCAAAGACCCTGGTCGAGCGGTTGCGGAAGGAAAGCAATGGCCAGATCGAGTGGGCGGATGTTTATAAATCACCGGAGGCGCGCCGTCTTGCGCTCCGCGCCGAGATTGACATCGCGAAGCACTTCAAGGACGTGGATAAACGCCTCGACTGGTTGATCGCCATGATCAACAGCCATCTGATCCCGCTTGAAGACGGCAGGATTTCCTCGGGCTGGAGTTTCACCCGCGAGGCGGCGGAAGGTATGCTGAGCGAGCTGTTTCATGATTTACGCACGGCCTTGCAAAACGTGGCGGCCCGCAAGAAATTCGCTGACGAACTGGGTGGCGAAACGGTCGCAGTGTTGGATACAGTGACCCAGCGCTTCGCCTGATCCCGACTGATCCTCTTGACGGGAGCCGTCGGCGTTACTATCTGCCCTGCCATGAGCGGTACAGATTCTGGAACCACGGACACGAGACGCCACGCGCCTGCCGCAGCGCGGAACCGCGAACCCGTCCTGTCCGTTCTCCGCGATGTTCTTCCTTCTAAAGGATATGTGCTTGAAATCGCCAGCGGTTCCGGTGAGCACACGGCGTTCCTGGCGCCCCGGTTCCCCACACTTGAATGGCAGCCCAGCGACGCCGACCGTGATACCTTTCCCAGTATCATTGGCTGGTCACAATCCGCCATTGCCGACAATCCGGGAACCAGCATCCACCCACCGGTTCATCTGAACACCTGTGATCAACCGTGGCCGGTGGAACGTGCAGACGCCATTCTCGCCCTCAACATGATCCATATCTCACCCTGGGAGAGTTGCGAAGGCCTGATGGCAGGTACCGAGCGCATCCTGCCCACGGGCGGCGTGTTATATCTTTATGGCCCTTTCCGGCAAGGTGGCCAGCATACCGCCCCCAGTAATGCTGAATTTGATACCATGTTGCGCCAGCGGGACTCCCGTTGGGGTGTGCGTGACCTGGAAGACTTGATCGCTCTGGCTCGTAACCATGGCCTCAGTCATGAACGAACGATCACAATGCCTGCCAATAATCTGAGCGTGGTATTCACGCGAGCCTGAGACGTTCTACAACGCCGCCTTGACCATGATTTCCACATGGAATTCCGAACCAGCGAGATTCGGTGAATGGACGGCAGCACGGCACGGTGCTTCACCGGGAACCACCCAGGTATCCCATACCGTGTTCATCTCCGCCCAGGTATCCATATCGGTCAGCCAGACAGTGGCGGTGATGATATTCGTCTTGTCCGTACCGGCCTCGGCCAGCGTCGCATCGATCTGCGCCAGAATATCAGCCGTCTGCTCCGCGACAGATTTCCCGGCTGCAGCACCCGCCACAACACCGGACAGGTACACCGTATCGCCATGGATGACGGCTGAACTCATGCGGTCTCGTGCGCCAATTCGCTTCAAGGTCATTGTCTGGTCCTTTCAAGATATGGAAATGGGAAACCACAAGAAACACCTTTATGACGTGAAAGATCAAACCAAATTTTGAGGCATACGGGACTGCATGCCATCGATTATACTAACCGCCTTTCTGACACCCTCGCCCCGGGTTTATCTTCATGGATTGCCCAAGTTGCGGGGTTGCAAACCCTGACACCCCCCCTTGCGGTCCGAATCGGCATTGCCACTGGCGATATCGTCGGCGAGGGAACCCGGCAACGTCTGCGGGATGATTTTGCGACCTATGATCTCGGCTCCTTCTCGCTCAAAGGTATATCGGAACCGATACAGACTGGTTCCGCCTCCATGTGTCGCGCGGAAATATCCTGTTCCCGTTGGGGTATACCGAGCGTGGGATTGCTTCACATGAGGCAGCGCTTGCCGTTGCACAACGCATGGCGAATCCGGAATTCGAAGCCCGTGCATTAAGCGTCCTCGCCGATGCACAGTTCTCGACCGGACGAGTCGCGTCTCGGCCAGACGAGTCGCGGCGCTACGCACAGATGCTCCGGGATACTTTTTCGGCAGAACCCATCCCCTGGCGTGATCTGATCGCAGACGGCGCCGGTGCGTTGGCCAGTGTATTGAAACAGGTGCCCGGGAACCCGTCGATATCATAATTGAACAGGCTCGCAACCTCGGCTTCACGGGTTGGGCGTGGGTGTTGGCTGATACCGCACCTCAGCGTTGATCAAGATCGCTGTAGGCTTGTTGGGCGATGGCCATAAGCTGACTACGTTCCATGGGTGCTACCAGAGCGTAAGCAAAATCCTGTTCGACCCAATAGAATGCTGAAACACCCTGATCCGATACAAAACGGAAGGACGTATCACTGGCTCCGCCAGACGCCCTCACATAGACAGTGATACGCCGACCGTCGGCTTCTTCATACATGAGTTGGGCCGCCGGTTGTGCGCCTTCCGCCAGCAACCGTCCGCCGATCAGATCAAACCCGACAGATACCAGATCTGGTGCACGCAGCTTCGTTCCCAGGCGTTTGGACAACCATGCGACAAGATGGGTTTCCTGATCGGCAGGCACTTCAACGGGATGCTTCACTTCGGCCACAAAGACCCGGTGCGCACCCATAGCCTGATCTGCAAAGGATGCCGCCAGCCGCGCCGTCGGCGGGGCCGGCGCACCATGCAACAGCCAGCCGCCGACACCGCCGGTTACAAGCAGAACAATAGACGCCGCCAATCTCATCCACGACCGATGGAAAATGCCAGCACGCCCTGGACGGCTTGCGGTCTGGCCCGTAACTATGGCTTCCAGTTCCGGCGGAATGGCTTCATCGAGGACGGTATCGTAGATATCGTGCAGGCGGGTATTTTGCAGACGATAGGCGTGAATACTCGCTGCTTCTTCGGGATGCTCGGCCAACCATGCTTCGACGCATAACCGCTGCGCCGGATCCAGTTGCCCGTCCACATAAGCATGCAGATCGGCCTGATTGACGGATTCCGATCCGATCATTTTACCCTCCTCAATCCCGGGGTATCGTCCTGGTCCATGATTTCCCGTAGTCGTTGACGTCCCCGATTCAGACGGGACATGACGGTGCCCATGGGAAGATCGAGCACTTGGGCGGCCTCCGTGTATGCCAGGCCTTCAAGACCCACCAGAAGAACAACCTGTCTTTGGTCTTCAGACAGTTGCTCAAGAGCCCGGCCAAGATCACGGACTTCATGACGGCCTGACTGCTCCGGTTGCGTCGCCTGTAGCGTCGCATGGTCTGGACTCAGGTCAACCTGATCCGGACGATGGGCCAGACGACGAGCCGAGTTGACGTGCTGGTTATGTAGAATGGAAAACAGCCATGTCCGCATGTTTGAGCCCGGCGTCCACAAATGAAGACGGCCCATGGCGCGGCTCAGACAGTCCTGAACCAAATCATCCGCCGTATCCGCATCCCGGAGCAGAGCGCGGGCATACCGGCGCAGGTGTGGCACCTGATCAATGATCAGGCGATGGATATCATCCACGCAAAGCTTCTCCATTGCAGACGTCAGGGAACACAACCTCCGACCCGGTGGGAATCTGCTATTGGGTCGGAAGGGAGGGAAACTTACTGACTAATGCCGAGGATTTCCATGGCTTCATGCAGGGCGTCCACGGACGCCGCGTGGCTGCCCGATTTATGATCGGCTTCACCCTTGGCGCGCAATTCCACGACCTTGGCCATTTGTGCAGAAGATAACTGCGGACCGGCGGCAAGGGCCGCATCAATCTGCTTCATATTCAAAGGGCAGGAAGCCGCGAATGCGGATGTGCTGATACCGGCGATCAGGGCGGCGGCAAGGGTTGAGATCAGAATTCTTTTCATAGGTTTTCTCCGTTGCTTGAACGCCGGTACAGTCCGGCGTTCATATCCATAAACAATCGGGAACGGAGATTATTCCATCCGGCCTGAGAAAAATTCAGATCAGGAGAGGTTCTAATCATCCACTACCCCATGGGACGGGAACGTCAATGTCACCGTCGTTCCCTTCCCGACTTCACTTTCAAATTCCAGTTTTCCATCATGAGCCTCGACGAGAGACTTCACAATCGCCAGACCCAGACCTGTCCCTTTTTGCGTCACATGCGGGTCGGAGTGAGTTTGGGAAAACGGCTCGGTGATACTGGGCAGTTTTTCAGACGGGATTCCGGAACCTGTGTCTCTTACCTTTATTATCATTTTTTGATCCCCTGCCACAACGGAAGTTGTGATCTCTCCTCCCCGGTTGGTGAATTTCACGGCATTGGACAGAAGATTCTGGATGATCTGCATGACTGATCGCCTGTCGGCATAGAGCGATGGTAAATCATCGGGCACTTCCAACAATAGTTTAATACCGCCATCGTCGACCGTCTTTTCCACATCTTTCATACAGATCTTCAGCACATCACCGACATTGATGGCTTCTTTGACCAATGTTCGTTTCCCGGCTTCAATCG
>JAJFIE010000215.1 GCA_021775275.1 Rhodospirillales bacterium
CCTTGATCCAGTCTTCATCGGGGATTTCCAGCAGTTCTCCCTTAGGGGGACCGCCCGTGTGGATGACCATGGAATCAATGCGTCCGTAAGCTTCCATGGTTTTGGCCACCAGTTCCGCGAGAGCATCCGGATCCTCGCATCCACCGGTAACGCCGACGCCGCCAAGTTCCGTGGCGAGTTCGGCGGCGCTGCCCGATGGCGACATAAGGGCCAGTCTGTAACCCTCATCATGCAGTTCGCGGGCGATCGCCGCTCCCATGCCTCGCCCGCCACCGGTGATGATGGCGACTTTGCTGTCTTCGCTCATTTGGCTATTGCTCCCTTACATCCTGATGCGTTCGTTCTTGGGATCATACATGGGCCTGAGGGACGCCGTCGCGGCAAACCGTTTGCAGGCGACTTCGATCTCGTAACTGCCGCTGTTCACGTAGTCCGCATTGACGCCGCCGTTCTCGACCGGGTTATTGACATAACCAAGACCGACACAGCCGCCCAGAGTATGGCCGTACATGCCGCCGGTGATGTAGCCGCAAATCTCGCCGTCCCGCACGATGGGCTCGTTGTGATAGAGCATAACCTCGGGATCAGACATAAGGAACTGGACCAGACGCTTGGACACCACGCCGCTTTCCTTCTGTTTCAACAGCGCATCGCGACCGATGAAACCGCCGGGCTTGTCGTAACTCACGGCGAAGCCGAGACCTGCCTCGATGGGCGTGTCTTCGTCGGCAATGTCATGACCCCAGTGGCGATAGGCCTTCTCGATCCTGAGAGAGTTCATGGCGTGCATGCCGACGTTGGCGAGGTTGAATTCCTCGCCTGCCTCGGTCAGCGTTTCATAGACATGCAGCGCCATATCGCTGGACACGCTCAGTTCCCATCCCAGCTCACCCACATAAGATATGCGCGATGCCCGGATCGTGGCGTAACCCAGCTCGATTTCCTTCGACGTGCCGAAGGGAAAGGCCTCGTTGGAGAAATCCGCCGGGCTGACCTTCTCGAGCAACTTGCGGGAATTTGGCCCCTGCACGTTGATGCCCGCATAAGCCGCCGTGACATCAGTTAAGATTGCATGGGCATCCGCCGGGATATGACGCCCAAGCCAGTTGAAGTCCCGCGTGTGGCTGGAGAACGCGGTCATGATCATATAGCTGTCTTCGGCCAGACGGGTGGCGGTCAGGTCGGCCGAGATACCGCCCTGTTCATTGAGCCACTGGGTGTAGACCATCCTGCCCGGTTCCACCGACATATCGTTGGCGGATACGTGGTTGATGATCTTTTCCGCATCGCGGCCCTGTAACAGGAGCTTGGAAAACGTGGAGATATCCAGCAGGCCGACGTTTTCCCGTACCGCCCGGTGCTCATTGCCGGAGTATTCCAGCCATTTGGGTTTGCCGTAGGTGTAGTCGTATTCAGGCGCGATCCCTTCGGGGGCGAAGAAGTTGGGACGTTCCCACCCCCCCGCTTCACCGTAACAGGCATTGGCGGCTTTCAGGCGGTCGTAGAGCGGCGTACGCCGGATGCCACGCGCTGTGTCAGGCTGGCGGAACGGCCAGTGCATGGCGTAGAGCAACCCAAGGGCCTCGGTGGTCCGGTCGTGCAGGTAGCTCATGTTGGACTGGAATGACAGGATGCGCCGGGCATCCACATCCCACAGATCGACAGGCGGTCGACCGTCCTTGATCCAGTCCGCCAGCATCTTGCCCGCACCGCCGGATGACTGGATGCCTGTTGAATTGAAGCCGGTGGCGACGAATACACCCTCAACCTCGGGCGCGGCGCCCAGGTAATAACGGTTGTCGGGGGTGAAGCTTTCCGGGCCGTTGAAGAAGGTCTGGATACCGGCGGTTTCCAGGATGGGCATGCGGTGCATGGCCTTTTCCAGCATGGGTTCGAAATGGTCGAAGTCCTCGGGTAGTTCGTCGAAACAGAAATCTTCCGGAATGCCGTCACTACCCCAGGGTTTCGCCACGGGTTCAAACGCCCCGACCAAAAGCTTGCCCGCATCTTCCTTGCAGTAGAAACACGACGATGGCTCGCGCAGCACCGACAGCTCTCTGGGCAATCCCTCGATGGGTTCGGTGACGATGTAGAAATGCTCGGCGGCATGTAACGGAATATTGACGCCGATCTGACGGCCAAAATCCCTCGACCACATGCCACCGGCGATGACCAGATGTTCGCACTCGATATCGCCCTTGTCGGTGGAAATACTCTTGATGCGGTCGTTCTCGACTTGGGCGCCGGTGACGCAGGTGTTTTCCATGATGGTCGCGCCGCCCATGCGGGCGCCCTTGGCCATGGCCTGGGTCACGTCGATGGGATTGCACTGACCATCGCGCGGCAGGAACACGCCGCCCACAACATCTTCGATGTTCATGATGGGGTATTTTTCGGCCATCCACTCAGGCGTGATTTCTTCCACTTCCAGACCAAAGACCCGGGCCATGGAGGCCCCGCGCTGAAGCTCTTCCAGCCGTTCCCTGTCGGTGGCGACGGAAATCGAGCCGTTCTGCTTCATGCCGGTGGCCTGTCCGGTTTCTTCTTCCAGCCCCAGAAACAATTCCGCCGTATACTGGGCGATCTTTGTCATGTTGGAGGTGGCGCGAAGCTGACCGACCAGGCCCGCCGCGTGCCATGTGGTGCCGCAGGTCAGTTGCTTGCGCTCCAGCAGAATGACATCGGTGATGCCGATCTTGGTCAGATGATAGGCAACGGAACATCCGACGGCGCCACCGCCGACGATGACAACCTGGGCCCGGTTGGGAACGGTATCGGCCATGATTTTCTCTTCCTTCTCGTGCATTAATACGTAGGCGGCGACATGACCCACATGACGGTGGCGGGACTGTCGTCCGGATTGGCGGAACTGTGTGGTTCGCGCCCGTCGAAAGTGATGCTGTCACCTGTTTCCAGCATGAAATGTCGTTCGCCGAGCCAGATTTCGAGACGCCCCTCGATGACATAGGCCGCTTCTTCACACGGGCGGCTGTAATTGGCGTCGCCGGTTTTCGCATGGGGTGCGTAGGTGGTTCTGATCATCTCGAACTCACCACCCAGATTGGGCGAAAGCAGCTCTTCCGTAACGCCGGAGCCGGTAAACGTCAGCTTGCGAC
>JAJFIE010000216.1 GCA_021775275.1 Rhodospirillales bacterium
AATCTGCTCCAATTGCTGGACACTTCTTTCCCGCGCATCCGTTAACTTGGACGTGAGGCTGCGGGATTTGTCCTCGGCGCTTTCTGCGCGTGTTGTTAATGCCCGGACGGAGGTTCTGAGATCATCCTGCGTGGCGACGGATGCCTGCAATTCCTGCGAGAGCTGGTCGACGTTCAAGCGGAGGTCCGTTGTTGTTTTTCGCTCCAGCGACAACATGTCGGCCAGTTCACTAACCTGACTTTCCAGGGTGTTGAGGGCTTCGTCCCGGCCGGAAATGGCATCGTTCAGGAAGAATTGCGCAATCACGAAGATCATCAACAGGAAGATGATGACCATGAGCAAGGTCGCCATGGCATCAACAAACCCTGGCCAGGTATTGACGCTACGTTCTGATCGGCGCGAATACGTCCCCATTAGAGTCCCTGCGACCGACGGTTAAGATTTCGGTTCTTCGACCAGCGCGGCAATCGTTCGCGCCAGCAATTTGATCTCGCTACGAACCTGTTGCAGGATATCCGTCCGTCCTGCGCCCAGTTCGTCGACCAGTCGTCCCATCTGTAAGTCAAGATTACGGATGTGTGCCCGTGTGGCTTCATCCAAAGATGCTTCAACGGGCGCTGACGTCCCTTCGGACATGCGTTTGAGGGCATCGTTCAGTCCCACTTGGCTTTCCGCCATGGATTTCATCAGCAAGTGCTCTGTCCGCATGTGGTCAGTCAGGGTCGACATCTGCTCACTCATCTGCTGTAGGCTGGAGTTGACGGCAATGCGGCTTTCCTCACCACGCGTCAGGGTTCGCTGCAAATGCTCGAGGCTGTCGGCTGTCTGCTCCAGCAACGCCTGAACATATGCGGGAACCGAATGATCTCCTTCACCGGACAACGCGCCGGATGATAATCGGGTAATACTGGAAAGCCACTCCTCCAGGTTATTGAAAAAGCGGTTTTGCGCCTGACCCGCCTGTAGGTCGAGAAATCCGAGGATCAATGAGCCGCTGAGGCCCAGCAGGGACGAACTAAAGGCCGTTCCCATACCGTCCAGAGGCTGCTCAAGGCCACTTTTAAGGTCTGAAAACACCTGTGAAACATCGCCACCTACGATGCTGAGACCGCCAATGACACCGCGAATGGAACTGATCGTGTCTAGCAATCCCCAGAAGGTTCCGAGCAGGCCAAGAAAGATCAGAAGGCCAATTGTGTAGCGTGAAATGTCACGCGACTCATCCAGGCGAGAGTCAATCCCGTCGAGAACCGTGCGCATGGACATGGCTGACAGCCGTAAGCGGTCGCCCTGTTCTCCGACCATGGTCGCCATGGGGGCAAGAAGTCGAGGCGCCCGTCCCCGATGCGGTCGATTGAGCCGGAAGTCTTCAATCCAGTCCGTTTCAGGATAGAGCATGGAGACCTGACGAAAATTATAGGCGATTCCCAGGACAAGAACGCCACAAATCAGACCATTGAGAGGCGCATTGGCCATGAACGCGGCCTGAAGCGGGACAAAGAGAAAAGCGATCAAGGCGAGAACCGCGATGATGAACACGATCATTCGGATGAGATATCGTTGCGGGCGGGTCATGGCTGATGAGTCCGGTAAATCTCGAATGAACTGTCCCTTGCGCAGCGCCCGATCATAGCGCCCAGAGCGGTCAAATGATTAGCGTTCGACGATATTGACATCGACTCTGTTGATCGGTTGCTCATTGGTCTTGTCACCCAACGCCCTGACATCGATGCGTGTGGAGCGCACACCGTTTTCAATAAAGTACGACCGGACAGACAGGGCCCGGGAAAGTGAGAGGCGTCGTGCTTTGCTGGCGGATAGTCCTTCGCCGCCTGCATACGCCATCAACTGGATTCTGAAATCGTCTGATTCTTTGACTTTTTCCGCAATAGCGCTCAACCCGTCATCGGCATCTCCCGGTAGTTTGGTTTCAGCATCACCGAAGATGACCTGCCAGGCTCGCCCAGGCGCGGACATGCCGCCTACCAGGCTGGATGCAGAAGCTGTCTCGGTCGATGCCGTCTCACTGGATGATGCTTCAGGTTCACTGGTTGATTCAATGGCTGGCTCAACGGGTGGTGCGCTGGCGGCTGTTTCGGTTTCCATGGGTTCGGGCGCCGGTGGCGGCTGATCCGATTCACCGGGTTCCAACGCGACAGTCTGGCTATCGGGTTCTGCCGGTGCAGCAGGTATGGTGGGTTCGAGCGCCGCCGCTGTGGCTGTTTCGACAGGTGTGGTTGTTGTCGACATCTGGGCCGGTTCAGGCGCGGGCGGCGGAACGATGTCGGCTGCCGATAAGGTCGATGCGACCGCAGGTTCAGAAACTGTTGGTGTCGACGGTGCGGTAAGGATCGGGTTGCTGACGCTCACGCTCGGACCGAAGTATGATGATTTCGGTGCGCTGGGGCCGGGCATCAGAAGTTTGGTGTCCCCACCGGCGTACCCCGGTATGGTCGATGGACCATAGCCGCCGTCATTGAGGACGGATAAATCAACGGTAACCGGGGCGGACTGAGAGAACGCGGGGGCGCCGATTCCCATCCCGGCCAGTAACAGGGCTGCCGATGACGTTGTCAGCAACAGGCGGGTGAGTGAATAAATCCGATATGTGCTCATAGCGCTGATAAACTTACCGCGACATTTCAATGTCTATTTGTTGATGCGGGAGGCCCCTCGCTTTCGAAAGTTCCCGCAAGAAAACTGCCATTTTACTAGCTTGGAAATGAACATACCGAAGCCCATGCGTCGGCACAACTGGATTGACTGCACCTCTCGACATTAACACGATATCTGCTGATCCGAAGATCAGACAGATTTCTGCGCCTTGCGAACCAACGACGACAGAGGACCATGCACGTTATCATTGCCGGCAATGATTCCGCCTGTGGACAGCATGTCACCCTTACCTGCAACATCAGTGACGTAGCCGCCCGCTTCGCGCACCAGAACGATACCGGCTGCAATATCCCACGGGCATAAATCTGTTTCCCAGTATCCATCAAATCGCCCGGCAGCGACCCAGGCCAGGTCCAGCGACGCTGCCCCATTGCGGCGAACGCCTGCCGATACTTCCATTACCGCAGCCAGTTCCTTCATAAACCGGTCGTGATTGGGTGTCCCGAGGAAAGGAATGCCGGTAGCAAACAGCGAGTCTGCCATATTGCGCCGGGCGGAGACCCTCAGGCGACGACGGTTCAGGTATGCGCCTTTGCCTTTCTCGGCCCAGAAAGTCTGATCGGTGACAGGTTCATGAATGACACCGGCGAAAATCTCGCTGTCGCGCTCAAGCGCAATGGAAACGGCGAAATGCGGGATTCCATGCAGGAAATTCGTGGTGCCATCCAGCGGATCAATAATCCACCTGTTCGAGATATCGCTGCCGACAACCTCGCCCGACTCCTCCATCAGGAAGCCGAATTTGGGACGCGCCTTGGATAATTCCTCGAAAACGGTTTGCTCCGCTTTCTTGTCGGCTGTGCTGACAAAATCCGCCGGCCCCTTGCGCGATACCTGGAGCTGTTCGACCTCACCAAAATCGCGCACAAGTTTTCGCCCGGCTTTCTGGGCGGCCGATACCATGACATTTAAAAGCGGGGAATACTGGCTCACAGCCGATCAGTCCTTTGCCCGTTCGACGTAGGAGCCATCGGACGTGTTGATCACCACGCGGGTGCCGGCGCCGATATGGGGTGGCACCTGGGTGCGCAGCCCGTTTTCCAGGATTGCAGGCTTATAGGATGATGAGGCGGTCTGGCCCTTGACCACGGCATCTGCTTCGGTGATTTCAAGAACAACCGTATCCGGCAGCTTGACCCCGATGGGGTCGCCTTCATGGGACTCAATGATGACGGCCATACCGTCCTGCAGGAAGCAAACCTGATCTTCCCCGATCATTTCTGCCGACAGGGAAAACTGATCATAGGTCTCATTGTCCATGAAGGTATACATGTCGCCATCGGCGAACAGGAACTGGAAATCCCGCTGCTCAAGGGTGGCGCGTTCGACCTTTTCCGAAGACCGAAAGCGCTCATTCAGCTTGGTGCCGGAGCGGATATCCTTCAGTTCAACCTGTAGATATGCGCCGCCCTTGCCGGGTTGGGTGTGGGCGATTTTTGCGGCGCGCCAGAGGCGGCCTTGATGTTCGATGACCATTCCGGGACGGATGGCGTTGCCGTCGATCTTCATGACAGTGACCGTATCTCTTGTGAATAAATATTGGCTAGCGGCGCGGAAGCTATCAGGTCGGCGTGGCGCTGGCAACGCCGCATCAAGTTTGTTTGCCACAGCCCGGAAATTCGCTCAGATAACCGGGTCTTCCAGTGGTGCGTGATCGATGGCGGCGCGAAAAGCCTGAACGGCGGCGCCAGGTCCATCGGGATGATCCCAGACTCCCGCCGATACGGCCAGAAAATCCGCCCCGGCAGAGACAACAGGGGGGCAATTTTCGGGCGTAATGCCACCGATCGCGACACACTGTACAACCGCGATATCACGCCACCAGCGGATCAGGTCAAGGCTGGCGTGCGTGGATGCCTGTTTGGTCTGCGTCGGGAAAAACGCGCCAAAGGCGATGTAGTCGACGCCTTTTTCCGCACCCAGAATGGCCAGGTGCCGGGAATTGTGACACGTAAGCCCGATAACGCCGTCGGGGCCGAGCAGGGCGCGGGATTCCTCGTAGCTGGCGTCCTGCTGTCCGATGTGGACGCCGTCGGCGCCCACGCTCGCCGCCAGGTCAGGGCGGTCATTGATCAAAAACGGAACGTCGAATTCCTGCGCCAGCGGCATCAGCGTTTCGGCGGCGCCGACAATGATGTCGTCAGAAACATCTTTCAGGCGCAACTGGATGCAGGCAACGTCCCCGGCGTTCAGCGCCTCGGACAACTGCCCGTGAAACTGGCGAAGTTCGATGGCGGGCGGGGTGACCAGATACAGCCGGCACTCGGATTGTCCGAGGGGATGTTCTGCGCCCGGATCGTGGCGTGTGCTTGCGGTTGTGGTCATGGCGACGTCAGGTGCTCCGGCATGGGCGTGGCCCCTTCGATATGCAGGAATTCCCGGCACGCGGCAAGAGGGTCGGCAGAACTCATGAGGTCGAGCGGGGGCAAAATACCCGATCCGCCGTAGACCGCCGCCGGTAACAGACAGACATCGTTTTGCCGGGCAATGTCGGCGACCCGCGCGCGGGCCGGGCCAGCGTCTGACAGGACAACGGCCCTGATGCCCTGGCGGATGGCGGCGAGTGCGTGCCCGGCATTTGCGCCGCAATCCAGGGCGGCGACAAAGGGAACCGCGGGAAATTCCTGATGCGCCAGATCCATCATGGACTGGAACACCACCGGACCCATGGACGCCGCCGCATCGGGGGCGCTGAGGATGATAACCTCCCGGCCACAGTCGCCTGCGGCGGACAGCGCCGCCGTAACCTGATCCAGCGAATAGACGATGATAGCGGGCGCGGTCACTGTGTCCTTCCTTTACCGACAGGGTACAGCGTTGCCCCTGCCGGAATTACTTCGCCTTGGCGAGGGCGACAGCGGTATCGCCCATGCGGTTAGAGAAGCCCCATTCGTTATCATACCACGACACCACCCGGACCAAATTGCCGCCGACGACCTGGGTCTGGGTCAGGTCAAAAACCGAGCTGTGCGGGTTGTGATTGAAATCGATGGAGACCAGAGGCTCGTCATTGGTCCCGAGGACGCCCTTCAGGGGGGCCTTCTTCGATGCCCGGACGATGGCCCTGTTGACCTCGTCAATGGTGGTTTCCCGGGCGGCGATGAAGCTCAGGTCCACCAATGACACGTTGGGCGACGGCACCCGGATCGAGGTGCCATCCAGTTTGCCGGCCAGTTCCGGCAGCACCAGACCAACGGCCTTGGCGGCGCCGGTTGACGTCGGGATCATGGAGCATGACGCCGCCCGCGCCCGGCGCATATCGCTGTGCAGGGTATCGACAGTGCGCTGATCGCCGGTGAAGGCGTGGATCGTGGTCATGTATCCACTTTCGATTCCGACCGCCTGATGCAGCACATGGGCGACCGGGGCCAGACAGTTGGTGGTGCACGACGCGTTGGAGACGACTTTGTGTTTTTTGCCCAACTGGTCGTGGTTGACGCCGTAAACAACGGTCAGGTCCGCGCCGCTGGCCGGTGCGGATACCAGAACCTTTTTGGCCCCGGCTTTGAGGTGAGCCGCCGCGCTGTCACGGTCGGAAAAACGGCCCGTGCATTCCAGGGCCACATCGACCTTCAGTTTGCGCCACGGCAGTTTGGCCGGGTCCGGCTCCGCGGTGACGGCGATGGGCGTGCGGCCGACCATGATCGCGCCGTCCTTTGCCTTCACATCGACGGGGAACTTGCCGTGAACGGTGTCGTATTTCAGCAGATGGGCGTTCGCTTCAACCGACCCCAGATCGTTAATGGCGACGACCTGAATGTCGCGGCGCTTGGATTCGATAATGGCCCGCAGGACAAGACGGCCAATCCGTCCAAAACCGTTGATAGCGACACGAACCGTCATGGCTGTTTCTCCTCAGTTTTTTGCTCAGTTGCAGGCCCGACATATCACAGCCGTCCGGGCTGGAAAACCCCGCCGGATTTCACGGCGGGGACGGTCAACGCGGTCCTGATCTAACCCGTTGAAATTCCACAAAATGTAGACATTTGTTCACATTTGACCACATCTGTTGTCGCCGGATTATGGAAAATTCTAAAAACCCTTTTTGATCATATGCTTAGAAGCCATGACACACAGTTGTATTGTTTACATTTGTAGACATTCACCATGCCACACCCTTTTTTCCGGCAAAACCGGGAATGCAGAACGACACACCGATGACAGCACGCCGCGACCGGGTGTCGGATGTTCCCGTAAAGAAGAAGCGAACCACCGAGACGCAGAGGCACAGAGGGGGCTTTTGTGCGGTGATTTCAGTGCTCCAATCATCAAGGAATTTCTCTTCATTCTTGTTCCTGCTTCTCGGTGTCTCTGCGCCTCGGTGGTGAGAATCCTTGTCTTGTGTATATGCACTCTAACGTGGCTTTATTAGATCATAAAATAGGAATAAAGTCAATATTTTTCGAAAAACTCCTTCTTCGCCATAACGAACGCGGCCACACCATGTCCGCCAAACAGTCAACCGACGCCCTGCTGGCTGTCATGCGCGGTCAGGCACCGACAAGTCTGGTCAATCCACAAATCCTGAAAATGCCACGATGGCGGGCGCATTTGGACCACCTCGGCAAAACTGATTCGTTAGACAGCAAGGGTATTGTCTGGCGTTAGAGCTTGAAAGCAAGCCAAAATTTAAGTGAAGGCATATGACCGCCTGTGGCCAAAATATGAGCATTTGTGATTTACTGCGATAACTTCCTTCACGAATACTAGGGATCATTCAGCTATAAAGGATATAGTTCTGTAATGTTGGCATTTTCCTTGCTTAATACAACTATTTGGTTAATGTGCGAAGCTAATATTCATACAAATGGATAGTTGAAGATGGCGATTATTGGTCCAAATGAAAACGCAGATGGCGACGTTTCTGTCCCAATCGAGTCCATGCCAAAGACTGCGCTTCAGGCAATCTACCACGCGGTAACTGGAAAAACTGAGAGCCTCTCCAAGGACTTGTCCGGAAACGTAATTATTTCTGCGGCAGATTTTGACCGCTTGTATGCGATGTTGGTGGATCAACTCGGAATCCATGAGAAGGTGATTGAGCCAACCGTCACGGTCGTTGTCAAAAATGCGAACCAGGCGTCGCTGACTTACAGTTCGTGGGAACGATTCACGTCTCTACGTATGCACAACCACGAAATCAC
>JAJFIE010000217.1 GCA_021775275.1 Rhodospirillales bacterium
GCTGGTCTTTCAGATCGGTTAAGGCAGTGGCTTCATCGGTTGTTGGTTGCCGGTACTGTTTTTGCGGACGGACGAAATCCTGGTAATAACGGATGGCGTATTCCACCAGCTTATCGAGGATCGGCGCATTGTTAGCCGCCACGCCCGGACGATAGCGGCTGATAAAGTGCCACAGAACGGCCTTGTCTTCCGAATGGCAGACACTGGCCAGATTGAGCAGGATATTGAAGCTCAGATGCGCTTCCTCGTGAGGTGGTTCTGCTCGATGAATGTGCCACACAGGATTTTCGAGTTGCTTGTCCGCTTCCTGTTCCGGGAATTTTTCCAGATGGCTCAGATACTCATCCACGGCTTTCGGGATTACATCAAAATACAGCCGTTTCGCCGTCTTGGGCTTCTGGTACATGAACAAGCTCAGGCTTTCCGGCGGCGCGTAGCGCAGCCATTCCTCGACAGCCAGACCATTACCCTTGGATTTTGAAATTTTTTCGCCGTTATCATCGAGAAATAACTCATAGGACAGCGAAGCCGGTGGCGCTGATCCAAGCACACGGCAGATTTTTCCCGACAGCTTTACCGAGTCGATCAGATCCTTGCCTGACATTTCGTAATCGACATCAAGGGCGGCCCAGCGCATGGCCCAGTCGGGTTTCCACTGGAGCTTACAATACCCGCCGGTAACGGGAATTTCCACCCTGGAACCGTCAACATCTTCATAGACGATGGTACCGGCGCCCACGTTCTGCTCAAGGACAGGGACTTGCAGAACTTTACGGGTTTTCTGACAGATGGGCAGGAACGGGCTGTAGGTCAGTTGACGCTCCTCGCGCAGACTCGGCAACATTACTTTCATGACGTCATCATAACGCGCGAGCATTTGCAGCAGGGCGTCATCAAACACGCCTGCACGATACATCTCGGTCGAGCTTTTGAACTCATACTCAAAGCCGAAGGAGTCCAGAAAGGCCATGAGCCGTGCATTATTATGGTGGCCGAAACTTTCATGAGTGCCGAAAGGATCGGGTACTTCGGTTAGTGGTTTATCCAGATGTCCGGCCAGCATTTCCTTGTTGGGGACATTGTCCGGCACTTTGCGCAGGCCGTCCATATCGTCGGAAAAGGCGAACAACCGGGTCGGGATATCGGAGAGTTGCTCAAAGGCATGACGCACCATGGAGGTCCGGGCGACTTCGCCGAAGGTGCCAATATGAGGCAGGCCCGATGGACCATACCCGGTTTCGAACAGCACATAACCTTTTTCAGGCGGGGTGTCGCCAACACGCTTTAACAGCTCACGGGCTTCGACAAAGGGCCAGGCGGAAGCGTGTTGAGCGTACCCTCTTAAGTCGGTCATGGTTATCACCGGTGTGGTCTGGTCAATGGAGAGGCGGAACCTAAGGAGATGTTGCCGAAAGGTCAACGGCGCATAACGTAGTGGATTATTTCCAGACTGACTTGCCACCGCCAGGAATGCCGTAGCGTTCCCACTTATTCGTGACTTCCTGGATGATGTCGTCGGTCATCCGGATTTTACGGCCCCATTCCCGTTTGGTTTCCGGTTCCATCTTGATTGTCGCATCGATACCCATTTTTGATCCGAGCCCGGACTCCGGCGAGGCGAAATCCAGATAGTCGATAGGCGTGTTTTCGATCATGGTAACGTCCCGCGCCGGATCCACGTTGGTGGAAATCGCCCACATGACGTCTTTCCAGTCCCGCGCATTGATATCGTCATCCACCACAATGACGAACTTGGTGTACATGAACTGGCGCAGATACGACCACACGCCCAGCATGATGCGTTTGGCGTGACCGGCATAGGCCTTCTTCATGGACACTACGGCGACCCGGTAGGAGCACGCTTCCGGTGGCAGCCAGAAATCCACAACTTCGGGAAATTGCTGGGTGAACATGGGAATGAACACATCATTCAGCGCCTCGCCCAGGACGCTCGGCTCATCTGGCGGACGCCCCGTATAGGTGGATAGGTAAATGGGATCGCGTCGGCGTGTGATGGCGCTGACTGTAAAGACCGGGAAGGGTTCAACGGAATTGTAGTGGCCCGTATGATCGCCGTATGGGCCTTCGTCACCATAGTCTTCAAGCGACACATGGCCTTCAATAACGATTTCCGCTTGTGCGGGAACTTTCAGAGGCACCGTTTTGCAATCTGTCAGTTCCACCTTTTCTCCGCGTAGCAGTCCCGCAAACTGATATTCCGAGAAATTATCGGGCACCGGCGTCACGGCAGCCAGAATGGTACCGGGGTCAGCACCGATGACGGCGGCGGCGGGGATCGGATCCGGGCGCTGTTCCTTCCAGCGCGCATGGTGTTGTGCGCCGCCTCGATGTTTCAGCCACCGCATGTAGGTGGTGTTGGGACCGGTGATCTGCATGCGGTAGATGCCAAGGTTATAATCGTCGCGCTTGTCACCGTCTTTTCCATCTGCATCGGGTCCGCGTGTCACAACCAGCGGCCACGTGATCAGTGGTGCGGGCTCACCCGGCCAGCAGGTCTGGATGGGTAACTGGTTCAAATTAATATCATCCCCTGTGAGCACGATCTCTTGACAGGGGGCGGTATTGGTTGTGCGCGGCTTCATGGCCATGAGTTTCTTGAGCAACGGCAACATTTCCATGGCTTCACGCCAACCGCCAGGGGGTTCCGGTTGACGCAGAAAAGCCAGAGTCTCACCGATTTCGCGTAGTTCGTGGGCTTCACGGTTCATTCCCCAGGCGACACGCTCCACGGTACCGAAGAGATTGACCAGTACCGGCATGCCATAGCCACTACCATCCTCCCGCACAACATTCTCGAACAGGATTGCCGGCCCGCCCTCGGCGATAACACGGGTCTGGATTTCGGTCATTTCCAGAACCGGTGAAACCGGCTCACTGACGCGCACCAGACGCCCGTCTCGTTCCAGTCGGGCGATGAAATCACGGAGAGAGGCATAGGCCATATTTTGGTGTTCCTTGGGTGAATGTTGGAATTGACACCGTCCGACACCAAACCGTCAAGGATTTTAGGGGTTTATGTGTGATTCGGTTGTAAGGATTCCCAATCCGCGATACGGTTAAACCGGCTTGGGACACCTTAGGTTTAGTGCATGAGATGCTGTCATGAACGATATCATCGGCATGTTAGGCGGCCCTTGTGAGTTCAAGTCCCCATATGAGCAAGTGGGAAAGACCGGGTATGAATTCTGAAGTTTCAGGTGAGAACGGCCAAATTGATCTAGGCGAGATAAATTTCCATCGCCTGATTGAGATTGGCATTGCCCTGTCGGCGGAGCGAGATCACGACCGCCTGATGGAGCGAATTCTGCTGGAAGCAAAGGATATCTGCAATGCGGACGGCGGGACTCTTTATCTGCGGACCGATGATAACCGCCTGAAATTTGTCATCATGCGGACAGATTCCCTTGGTATCGCCCTGGGCGGCACCACGGGCAAGGAAATCACCTTCCCGCCGCTGCCTCTGCATAATCTTGAAACCGGCGAACCCAATCACAAAAACGTAGCAACCCATGTGGCGTTGTCGGGTGAATCCATCAATATCCAGGACGCCTACGATTCCACAGAATTTGACTTCTCCGGCACCAAGAAATTTGATGAAGGAACCGGCTATCGATCCAAGTCGTTCCTCACAGTGCCGTTGAAAAATCACCAGGGTGAAATCATCGGCGTGCTGCAATTGTTGAATGCGCAGGCGCGCGACAGCGGCGACGTCATCCACTTCGATAAATCCATCCAGCCATTGGTGGAAGCCCTGTCATCACAGGCCGCCGTAGCGTTGGACAATGCGCTGTTGCTGGAAGCGCAGAAAGCCCTGTTCCGCGCGTTCATCGATCTGATTGCGTCGGCCATTGACGCCAAATCACCCTACACCGGCGGCCACTGTCAGCGGGTGCCGGAACTCACCATGATGATCGCTGATGCCGCCGTCAGCTCGAACGATGGCGTGTTCGCGGACTTTACCCTGACCTCGGAAGAGCGTGAGGAATTGGAAATTTCGGCGGCTTTGCATGACTGCGGCAAGGTGACGACGCCGGAATACGTGGTCGACAAGGCGACCAAGCTGGAAACCATTTATGATCGGCTGCATGAAATCCGTATGCGGTTTGAGGTGGCCAAGCGGGACGCCGAGATCGAATATCTGAAACAGGTGATTGATGGCGGCGACGCAGATGCGCTAAAGGCCGACCTGGATGAACGCCTCGTCAAACTGGATGATGATTTTGCCTTTATCGCGGAAAGTAACGTGGGCGGCGAGTTTATGGCGCCTGAGCGTGTGGAACGGGTGAAGGAGATAGCCTCCGTGACGTGGATGCGGACTCTCGATGATCGTATCGGCCTGTCGTATGAGGAAGCCAAGCGCAAGGCGCGCACGCCCGCCCCCAGTTTGCCAGCGATGGAGCATTTGTTGGCGGACCGCGAAGATCACATTATTTATCGGGATGGCGGTGAGGGCGACACGTATGGTGACGAAAACCCCTTCGGATTTAAATTGGATGTGCCCGAGCACCGCTACAACATGGGCGAGGCCTATAATCTTTGTATCGGTCGCGGGACATTGACCGAGGAAGAGCGTTTCAAGATCAATGATCACATCGTGCAAACCATCATTATGCTGGAAACTCTGCCGTTCCCGAAACATCTGAAACGGGTGCCAGAGTACGCTGGCGGCCATCACGAGAAGATGGATGGCACCGGTTATCCAAAGAAACTAAACCGCGATCAGATGACACTCCCTGCACGAATCATGGCTATTGCAGATATCTTTGAAGCCTTGTCCGCCGCAGACCGCCCTTATAAAGCACCCAAGAAGTTGAGCGACTGCATCAAAATCATGTCGTTCATGAAAAAGGACGCACATATCGATGGTGATTTGTTCCAGCTGTTTCTGGAATCCGGCGTTTACAAGACATATGCCGAACGTTTCTTGCAGCCGGAGCAGCTGGATGACGTGGATATTGAACCCTATCTGGAAAAACCGGCAGCGGAATGAAGCTGACGGGCGCATGAGATGTTGAATAATCCCCACTACCGCGCGAGCGGATACCCTTACCATATCCCCGAACGGTCCTATGTGATCACCAATGGTAGCCATGTGGTTGTGGATCACGATGATTATCTGGAGGGTCTGGCAGATCGCCGTCCGGTCCTGGCGGTGGGGTCGAACATGTCACCGCAGCAACTGGCGCGCAAATTCCCCGCACCCCATGGTGGCGCCATCCCGGTGACCAAAATCCGGCTGTTGCATTTTGATTCCGTCTATTCCACT
>JAJFIE010000218.1 GCA_021775275.1 Rhodospirillales bacterium
ATCAGCAGCTGCCAGCTAACTTGTTCGATCACAGCGAAAATATAAGGGCCATTGGCCGTGCATAAGGTACTTATCTTTTTTGCGACTGCTGTTGCGTTGGTCACACCATTGATTCTCAACGCAACGTCGAACGCCATCACGTCGGAACGCAAGGGTGAGCTTACCAATCTGGTCGTGCAGGATTGTGGCTCATGCCACGGCCTGACCATGCGCGGAGGTCTTGGGCCCGCCCTGTTGCCGGAAGATCTTGAAGGCCGCGACCCGTTTGAACTGGCTGACATCATTCTGGATGGTACGCCGGGTACGCCCATGCCGCCGTGGCGACCCGAGTTGAACGAGCAGGAAGCCCGCTGGATTGTGAAGTTGCTACAAGGGGGACTTCCGCAATGAACGGCGTCGTGCGCATCACACCATGGAAAGTCATCGTGGTCATTGGTCTGGTCATGATGGCGATGATGACGCCGCGAATCCTCGGCGCTGCGGAGCGTGGCACGGGCGATATGGGCATTATCATCGAGCGTGCCCAGGGAACCGTGCAGATTATCGAAACCAGTAACCGTACCCGTCTCGCGACTATTGAAGGTTTAGGCGACCTCAGCCATGCATCGGCGGTGTTTTCCCGCGACGGGCGTTATGCCTTTGTTTTTGGTCGCGATGGCGGTCTGACAAAAATCGATATCCTCACCAACAGTATCTCGAAGCGGATAATTCAGGCTGGCAACAGTATTGGCGGAGCCATTTCACAGGACGGCTCACTGGTTGCTGTTTCCAATTACGAACCGGGCGGTGTGCGGGTGTTCGACAGTGAAACTCTCGAACTGGTTGCCGACATTCCGGCTATTGATGGCGACGGGGCGCCCTCGAAAGTCGTCGGCCTTGTCGACGCGCCTGATCAAAAGTTTGTTTTCAGCCTCTATGATGGAGGCGAAATCTGGGTTGCCGATCTGGCTGATCCCGGTGCGCCACAAGTCACCAAATTCACCGACATCGGGTTGCAGCCCTATGATGGTCTGATCACCGGTGACGGTCGTTATTATCTGGCCGGTCTTTTCGGGGAAGACGGCCTTGCCATGCTGGATTTGTGGGATACGGATGCGGGTGTACGGCGCGTGCTGGATGGTTATGGCCGTGGCGAAGAGCCCCTGCCTGTCTACAAGATGCCCCACCTGGAAGGCTGGGCAAAAGCTGGAAATTTACTCTTCCTGCCCGCCGTGGGCCGACACGAGGTGCTCATTGTCGATGTCCGCACATGGACCGAAGTAGGGCGCATCCCCGTTCATGGACAACCTGTATTTGTTGTCGCCCGACCGGACGGTCGTCAGGTATGGGTGAACTTCGCCCATCCACTTAACGACACTGTACAGATCATTGATGTTCCAAGCATGCGCGTGATTGATGAGTTGAAGCCTGGTAAGGCGGTCCTGCACATGGAATTCACGCCCAGGGGTGAAAACGTCTGGATCTCCGTTCGTGATGCAGGCGAGGTCCAGATCTATGACACACGTTCGGCGAAACGCATCGGCATGTTGAAAGCCAGCAAACCCAGCGGCATCTTTTTCACCGCCCGCGCCAACCGGATCGGGTTATAGGAATGGCCGGAATGTTCACCCGTACGGAACAACACTTACTGAACGACTGGCAGCGTGATTTTCCACTTGATCCACGTCCCTACGCCCGCATGGCGGAGCAGTTGGGAATCTCCGAAGCGGAGGTTATCGATGCGCTGGAAACTCTGAAAAAGCAACGCGCCATCAGCCGTGTGGGTGCGGTGGTCAAACCAGGAACCATTGGCGCAAGTACTCTGGCCGCCATGGCAGTGCCGGGAGAACGTCTGGAAGACGTCGCCGAGTGGGTCTCTGCCTACGATGAAGTCAATCACAACTATGAGCGGGACCACCGCTTTAACCTCTGGTTCGTGATAACGGCCAGCGACGCGGATGCGTTGAATAACGTTCTCGCCGTGATCGGAGATGAAAGCGGCTTGCCAGTCATGAGCCTTCCTCTGGTCGAGGCCTATCATATCGATTTGGGTTTTGATTTGAACTTTCCGCATCAAGAACCGGAGGCGCAGCCATGAACGCATCTCTGCCCATTGCCCTGGTTGATGACTTGGACCGCCGTTTGCTGTTCCAGCTGGAACCCGGCCTGCCGCTGGCGCCGCGACCCTATGCGGAAATCGGTAATGCAATCGGCGTTGATGAATCCGAGGTCATAGACCGCCTTGGGCGGTTGATACAAGCGGGTGTCATTCGTCGGTTTGGCGTGGTGGTGCGTCACCACGAAGTGGGTTATGGCGCCAACGCCATGGTGGTGTGGGATGTTCCCGATGCGGTAATGGCCGATGCAGTGGGCGTCCTTACCGCCAATTCAGGTGTGACGCTGTGTTATCAACGCCCGCGTCGGTTACCGGATTGGCCCTATAACCTGTTTGCCATGATTCATGGAACCAGCGAGGAAACCGTTCGGGCGCAAATTGCTGATCTGCGCGCACAGGTCCCTCTGTCTGGCCTCGTCCATGACGTTCTGTTCAGTCGCCGCCGCTTCAAGCAAACCGGTGCCTGTTACCGGCCACGCCTTTCGCTCCCTGAGAAAAGGGAGGTCGCGTGATGGACGCAGTGGACCGGACCATTATCAATGCCTTGCAGGGAGATTTCCCTGTTTCGGAAAACCCGTTTGCAGATACAGCCGCTTCACTTGAAATGGATGAAGCAACCTTGATAGCGCGTATTGACGCCATGGTGTCAGATGGCGTGTTGAGCCGGTTTGGTCCTTTGTTCGACGCAGATGCCATGGGGGGTGCGGTCACACTTTGCGCCTTGGAAGTTCCAGAAGCGGATTTCGACGCTATTGCCGAGATCGTCAATAGCTATCCGGAGGTGGCGCACAATTATGAGCGCCAGCACCAGTTCAATATGTGGTTCGTGGTTGCTGCAGAATCCCGCGATATCGTCGATGAAGTCCTGCTTGATATTCAGGGCCGGACCGGATTGATCGTCCACGACATGCCCAAGCAGGACGAGTTCTTTATTGGCCTCAGGCTGGAGGTATGAGTGACATGGACAGTACGGATCGCAAAATTATTCAGGCGACTCAGGCCGGGTTACCCCTTGTATCGCAGCCTTACCACCAGGTCGCCGAACAATTAGGTTTGCAGCCTGAAGACGTCATCGTGCGTATGCAGCGAATGCTCGATTCGGGCATCATCAGGCGGATTGGCGTGGTGCCCAATCATTACGCCCTGGGATACCGGGCCAACGGCATGAGTGTCTGGGATGTTCCCGATCATGATGTCCTGCGACTGGGGCCACTGGTCGGGCAATTGCCGTTTGTATCGCACTGCTATCGCCGACCACGGCATTTGCCGGAATGGCACTACAACCTGTTCGCCATGGTCCATGGCCGGTCGCGAGAGGATGTGGAATCCCAGGTCTCGCAGATTGCCGATTTGCTGGGTGAGGCAAACCTCGGCCATGAAATTTTGTATTCGACAAGAATTCTGAAAAAGACAGGTCTCCGGCTGGCCGCCTGAATTAAGAGTGGAGTAATCCCCCATGTTCCGTGTTTCGCAATTCATGAAAGAACTGGTTGAGCCGACACCGATCGGTCCACGCCGAAACCCGTCGGGGCCTGTGGTGATCTGGAACCTGATCCGCCGGTGTAATCTGAAGTGTAAACACTGCTACGCCATCTCCGCCGATCATGACTTTCCGGGCGAACTTTCCACTGACGATATCTATACAACCATGGATGACCTGAAACAATTCAAGGTTCCAGTGCTGATCCTGTCAGGGGGAGAGCCGTTGTTGCACCCGGATATTTTCGCTATTTCCCACCGTGCAAAGGACATGGGTTTTTACGTGGGGCTGTCGACCAACGGTACGCTGATTACGGATCAGAATATCGGCGACATCGTTGAAAGCGATTACAACTACGTTGGTATCAGTCTGGATGGCATGCGTGATACCCATGACATGTTCCGAGGTGAAGTCGGTGCATTCGATGCATCGCTGAATGGCGTTCGGTTGTGCCAGAAGAACGGCATCAAGGTGGGCCTGCGGTTTACCATGACGCAGGACAATGCCCACGAGTTACCCCATATGTTGCGGTTGGCGGAAGATGAGGGGGTCGACAAGTTTTATCTGTCCCATCTGAATTATGCCGGGCGCGGTAACAAGAATCGCGGTGACGACGCCCAGCATATCCTGACACGGGATTCCATGGACTATCTGTTCGATGTCGCGTGGCGTTATGTCCACGACGGCATAGACAAGGAAATCGTTACCGGCACTAACGATGCGG
>JAJFIE010000219.1 GCA_021775275.1 Rhodospirillales bacterium
CGACCCTGTTGCCGGGCTGGAAGACATTTGCTGCATCCGCCAGAAGAATCCTGCACATCGCCGCCCCCGCCGCCGTGAACCAGATGCTCAATCCGCTGGCGGCGGCGGCGCTGACGGCCATGGTTGCGACGTTCGGCACGGGCGCTGTCGCCGCCTTTGGCGTGGCCACACGCATTGAAGGGCTGGCGCTGGTTATCCTGTACGCCCTTTCCGCCGCCATTGGGCCTGTTGCCGGGCAGAACTGGGGCGCCGGGTTGACGGATCGCGCCCGCGAAGCACTGATTCTGTGTTACCGCTTTTGCGTGATTTTTGGATTTGGCGGCGCCGTGATCTTTTTCGTGGGTGCGCCCTATATCACCCCCTGGTTCGATCCGGACCCGATGATCAGCGGCCTGGCGGACAGCTATCTGCGCATTGTTGTCTGGTCCTACGCCTTCCACGGGGCGGTGATGATGGCGAGCGCCTTTTTCAATGGCGTTGGCAAACCCGGCCCATCGCTTTCATTGACGGTCTTCCGCATGGCGGTCCTGATGGTCCCGCTAGCCTACGTGGCAAGTCTGCTGTTCGGCATTCAGGGCATCTTCGGCGCCATCGCCCTGGCCAATTTCGGGGCGGGCATCCTGTCGATTATCTGGTCGATCAGAGTCTGCAACCGCGCCCTAAACAGCGCGCCTCTAACCCGTTGATTCTATTCAAAATGTAGACATTTGTTCACTTTTGTAGACATCCCTAAACCCTACCCGTTCGGGTACTCTTTGATTCCAAAGACTTAGGGCGGGAATTTTCCATAATAATGTAGACTTTTGATTTGAGTAGCCGGTTCCAACTCAAAGCGCCCGGATTCGATTGTGGAATTGGCCGGATCGATCAAGACGCGTCCCTGCATCAGCGCTGGGCGCGGATAGATATATTCACAATGGAAAAGAACTTTGTTCATAAAAAAGGAATTAATACATATTTTGATTCAAAAATCAAGCAAAATATAGTGCTCCGCCCAGTAACAGGACGGCAAGCAAACCTCATTTTGGGATAGTAAAAGGACTGTTTGTGGCTCGAAGTGGATGCCTTCTAAAACCTTAAAGTAGACTATTCACCTTCAAGCGGAGCGTGTGGACTTTCCGTTTGATATATACTCAATGACTGTGTCAATTGCCCGCTCGACGTATTCCTCTTTTTGACCTACAGGAGCAACGTAGTACAGTGCGGCCTCCGCATCCTCTCGCGTTCCTGCGCGCAGCAGTATCCAGGCTGCCAGGTATTGCGAAGCAAGGCATCCACCAGCTGTCGCAATATTGCCATCGGCAAAGAAAGGTTGATCAAGGACCCGCACCCCAGCCTCAATCACCCATGGTTTCGTCGTAAGATCAGTACAGGCGGGAAGGTTGCCGAGCAATCCCAGCTTCGAGAGCAGTAGAGTACCTGAACATTGGGCGCCGATCAGCTGGTGCGCCGGATTAATCTGAAGGCGGTCGAGCAGATCCGGGGTTTGCGCAATCTCGCGCGTCTTGAGGCCACTGCCTATAAGGACAGCATCGGCAGAAGACGCGAACTCCAAAGGCCGCTCGGCATGGATGGTAACGCCATTCATGGAGGTAACGACCTCCGACGGACAAGTGATGAATGCCTTCCAGCCCTTGGGTTTCATTTGATTCAATATGCCGGACGCAATGAACGAGTCCAATTCGTTAAACCCATCGAACGTGAGTATCGCAATCTGCATTGTGAGGCCTTTGCCTGCTGCGGGTTTCATTGGTGGCAGAACAATATTTGTGCCTTGATGTCGGGACAATGTAAATATTGCACCGGCGCAACTTTTGCGAAAAGTTCATGGCCTGCTCTTGGTTATGGGCTGAACAATTCAAAACCCAACAGGCCTGTCCACTCCCACGCCGAAAACAGACTTCGGAGATGCCCGTTAAAGAAAAGAAACGCGTTAGCCGGACCCACCAT
This sequence comes from Rhodospirillales bacterium, assembly GCA_021775275.1. GTDB lineage: Bacteria > Pseudomonadota > Alphaproteobacteria > Rhodospirillales > Casp-alpha2 > JAJFIE01. The sequence goes on from JAJFIE010000219.1 coordinate 1,951, forward strand.
GGTCGACACTGTCGTGCGTGTGGTGAGCCCGGCCAACCCGGGCACATCTTCGTAACCGCTTAACCCGACTCCGGGCCGCCTTCAACCACCACCCGGCGGAACATGCCGGCGTCCGCGTGATAGGCCAGATGACAGTGGAACGCCCACTGGCCGGACGCATCCACTTCGGTCTCCATATACACCGTCGTGTTGGGTGCGATATTGATCGTATGTTTCGCCGGGTTCATTTCCCCGGCGCCCGTATCCAGAATGGACCACATACCGTGCAGGTGCATGGGATGCGCCATCATGGTTTCGTTGACGAATTTGAACCGGACACGCTCGCCATAAACCAGGGGAATGATTTCATCTTCCTCATAGGTCTTGCCATTGATGGACCAGACATACGTGGCCATGTCGCCGGTCAGGCGCAACTCTATTTCCCGCGTGGCATCGCGGTCCTCATAAAGCGGACGGACCGCCCTCAGGTCCGCATAGGACAGGAATTTGCCGCCATTTGCCGCAACCGGCGTAAGGCCACTGCCGGGAGCATAAAACGGGTCCCCTGATATATTCGAACCCGACATATTCATATCCGGCATTTGGGACTGGGACATTTCTTCCGTGGTGGTGGCGCCCATCTGCATGTCCCCCATCGGCATATCCCCCATCGGCATATCCATGGGCATATCGCCCATCGGCATATCCATGGGCATATCGGATTGCCCCATGCCCTGCATATCACCGCCCATCATGTCCATCATGCCGCCATTCATCATACCCATGTCAGCTTGGGTCAGGACCGGAGGCTTCCTGAGCGCCGGAACCTGAGCGGTCATTCCCCCGCGTGGCGCAAGCGTCCCGCGGCCATAGGCCGAGCGGGCCATTGATTCGGCAAAGATGGTGTAGGCCGTATCCGCCGGCGGCGTAACGATGACATCATAGGTTTCCGCCACTGACATGCGGAACTCATCGACCTCTACCGGCGCAACGGCGTTTCCATCGGCGGCGACCACGGTCATCTTCAATCCCGGAATCCGGACGTCGAAGTACGCCATGGCTGACGAATTGATAAAACGCAGACGGACACGCTCACCGGGGTTGAAAATACCCGTCCAGTTCTGCCCCGCGCTTTTGCCGTTGATCAGGGGGGTGTAGCCCTCGACATCCTCAATATCCGACATCATGTCCATATCCATGTCGCCCGAGGCCATGTTGTCAGCCGCCATGGAGTTGTCAGACATTGCACTGTCACCGTTCATCTGCATTTGGCCCATATCCCCTTCGGGCGTCTTCAGGTTTTCCATGATAATCGCGCCGACTTGCGGGTGCGCGTCGGTCAACTGAACAATATATTCACGGTCATACTGGATGGGATCGGGTTCTTTCGGCTCGATGATGATCGACCCATAGGCGCCGTCGGGTTCCTGAAAGCCGGAGTGGCTATGGAACCAGTAAGTACCCGACTGGACCACCGGAAATGCGTAGCTAAAGGTCTCGCCCGGCGCGATGCCATCGTAGCTGATGTCGGGAACACCATCCATCTGATAGGGCAGGATGAGGCCGTGCCAGTGAACGGACGTGGCCTCGTCCAGATTGTTGGTGACGTTGATGGTGACGTTTTCGCCTTCCCTGAAGCGAAGAACAGGGCCGGGGGACGATTTGTTGTATCCGATCCCTTCCCGTTTAAACACACCGGTATCGATGGTGATCCGGTCAACCGTTATATCATAGGTTCCGGCGTTGGCATTGTTCGCTGACAGCAATGCCGTGAACCCCACGGCGAGTGCGCCGAGCCATCCTGATCGTTTTAATATTTTCCGCATGGTTATTTTTCCTCAGAACCTGGACCGGTTGCGGCGTGCGCCGACCGGATGCCAGGAATAGTCCGTAAAATTTGTGAAGTGTGCAGGCGCCAACAGTCCGCCCTGTTTCGGGCGGTATGGCGGTCAGGCGAACAGGCGCGGTGGGCGCTGGCCCGGCGGAAAGGCATGTGAGCCCGGCATAGAGAAATTACCGGGAAGAGTTACTGTCGCAACAGGCACAACACGTTCCACTACCGTCCACAGTGTCGATAAATCGATGGACGCCGCACACCCCGGCGCGATGCTGCATGCCCCCGCCCCGGCAGCCATACCATTCATGGGGCACGAGACCGGCATGTCCTGGACCGTCATGGCCTGAATTGCCGTGGTTTGAATCGTCATGGATTGGCCCGGGGGCTGTTGACCCATTCCGGGGCCGGAGAACACCTGGGGAAGCAGCAAAGCGAAAACAACGAGAATCGCGTAGTACCGATTGATTTTATGCCACGTCATGGTTGCTGAATAAAGGGTGCAGTAGCTGTAAGGTCAAGCATCAAAATCCCGCACATAAACCTCCGGAACAGTGTTTCACCCCGTTAAATCGCGGGTAATGACGGAATCCGATGGTTTGAAGCCCGGGCAAATGCGATATTTCGTACCCGGACTGAAAAAAAATTCTGCTGCCCCTGGAAAAAAGCACCATGAGCGATAATCGCAACGACCCCGAAAATACCTCGGCAAGTGATCGTTTTTCCGAGGAAAAACAAGACCTTGATGACATCGATGCGCGCCTTCGCAAAGCCCGTGAAAGCCGCGATAAACCATCCAAGCTTTCCATGCGCATTAAAGCGCCCCCCGGGAACGCACTGGGGCTTGCCTTCCGGGTATCTGTCGAGTTAGTTTCCGCGCTGGCTGTAGGGCTCGCTATCGGCTGGCTACTTGACCAGTGGCTTGATACGCGCCCGTGGCTTATGCTGGTGTTTCTCCTGCTCGGGGGTGCTGCCGGTATATTGAATGTTTACCGGATGGCCAAAGGCATGGGGTACGCCGATGGCTACGGGGAAAAACCGCCGGAACACGGCGCAGGACAAGATGCCGAAAACGGCGATTGAAGGGGTTTAGCTTAAGTGGCCGCAGAGAAACACAGCCCACTCGCACAGTTCGAGATCAAGCAGTTGATTCCAATGGAATTCGGCAGCGTCGATGCCTCGTTCACCAACTCATCATTGATGATGGTGCTTACCGTCATTGGCGTTTCGGCTTTTCTGGTTCTTGGCATGCGCAAGCACGCCCATGTGCCCGGTCGCTGGCAGTCCATGGTCGAACTCAGCTACATCTTCATCGCCAATCTGGTGAAGGACACGGTAGGCAGCGAAGGCCGCGCCTATTTCCCGTTTATCTTCACCATATTCATGTTCGTGCTGTTCGGCAATCTGTTCGGCATGGTTCCCTACAGCTTTACCTTTACCAGCCACATCGTGGTGACCTTCGCCCTGGCGCTTTTCGTCTTTATCGGTGTCACACTGATCGCGCTGGCCAAGCACAAGATGCATTTCTTCACCTTCTTCATGCCGCCGGGCGTGCCGCTGTTGATGGCGCCCCTGCTGGTCCCCATTGAAATCATTTCGTACCTGTCGCGCCCCATCAGCCTCAGCGTCCGTCTGTTCGCCAATATGCTGGCCGGACACACGCTGCTGAAAGTGTTCGCCGGTTTCGTTATTTCGCTCGGGATGGCCGGGGTATTCCCCCTGGCCTTCGTCGTGGCGCTCACCGGTCTGGAATTCGTCATCGCGTTCCTGCAAGCGTTCGTGTTCGCGATCCTGACCTGTCTCTATCTCAACGACGCCCTGCACCTGCACTAAAAGAACAGGTGCCGGATCCGTTATACAAGAACAACCCGTTTAACCGTTAATCTCGTTAATTTTAGGAAAAAGAGGAATATCCCATGGAACTCGAAGCTGCGAAGCTGCTCGGCGCTGGCCTGGCTGTTATCGGTGTTATCGGATCCGGTATTGGTATCGGTAACATCTTCGCCTCATTCATTCAGGCAGTTGGACGCAACCCGTCGGCTCAGGCTGCCGTGTTCCCGATGACCATGCTGGGCTTTGCCCTGGTGGAAGCCATCGCGCTGTTCGCGCTGGTTATCGCCCTCGTCATCCTGTTCGGCTAAATCATCCAACCGGATCCGTCAGCGCGGTGATAACACCGCGCTGACACCGACCTGGAGGACGTCATGCCACAGTTGGACATATCAACTTTTCCGTCGCAGATTATCTGGCTCGCGCTCACCTTCGCGACGCTTTTCCTCGTCATGTGGAAAGTCGCCGTGCCAAGGATATCGGATGTGCTGGAAGCGCGTCAGCAACGCATTGAAGACAACCTGGACAAGGCTGCGGCTTTCAGGAAAGACGCCGAGGCCGCCATTGAAGCCTATGAGCAGGCCATCGCCGAGGCCCGTTCCGAAGCCCTTGGCCTGATCAACGAAACGGCTCACAGCATCCAGGCGGAAGCGGCGAAGCAGGAAGCCTCGCTGGCTGAAACGCTACAGGCGAAAATAGCCGAAAGCGAAGCCGCTATCGCCAAAGCCCAGGAAACAGCCATCGCAGGTATCCGCGACATGGCGCAGGATGTGGCCATCGCCGCGACCGAGAAACTGTCGGGCAAGACCCCGGACGCCTCGGTCGCCAGCAAAGCCATTGACGCCGCCATGAAGGCGCGGTCTTAAAGCGGGAGAATGGACATGGAACAAATGCTCTCTGATCCCACATTCTGGGTCCTGATCGCCTTTATCTTGCTGATGGCCGTGCTGATCTATCTGAAGGTGCCCGGCACCATCGGCCGACAACTGGATAATCGTGCGACGCAGATCGAAAGCGACATCCGTGAAGCTGAAAAACTGCGCGAGGAGGCCCAGGAATTGCTGGCGACCTACGAACGCAAGCTGAAGGAAGCGCTGAAG
>JAJFIE010000220.1 GCA_021775275.1 Rhodospirillales bacterium
TTTTCCGGGTCATAGGCCGGGTCACCAAGGACTTCGGCGCTATGCAACTCACCAAGAATTTCGATGCTCAGCGAGGTGCCGGGCGCGGCATGGGCCGGATCAACATAGGCAAAAGCAAGAGACTTGCCGCACGCGTGGCCATACGCGCCGGAGGTCACAACGCCGATGGCCTTGCCATCCACCATGATGGGCTCATTCCCGCGGCAGTCTGCATCACCCACATCAACGCTCATATAGACACATTGCGTGGCAATGCCCTCCTGTTTGCGTTTTGCCAGCGCAGCCCGACCGATAAAATCGCCTTTGTCCATGTTGGCGAAGCGTTCCATATCCGCCTCGATCATGGTGATCTCGGTCGTCAGTTCCGAGCCCCAGCCCTTGTAGGCTTTTTCCATACGCAGGCTGTTGAGGGCATAGGTTCCGAAATCGGCGACACCCAGATCAGCCCCCGCTTCCATGATCGCATCATAGAGCGTTTCCATATCGCTCATGGGGTGATGCAATTCCCAACCCAGCTCGCCCGCATAGGACACGCGAAGCGCCCGGCAGGCGACGCCGGCAACCTGGATTTCCTTGCCGGTTAACCAGCGGAAAGCATCATTGGAAAGATCGACGTCGGTAATCTTTGAGAGCAGATCGCGGGAATTGGGGCCGGTGACCAACATCATGCCGGTGGCGTCAGTGACATCGGTAATGGTGACGTCTTCGCCGTCAAGCTTGTGCTGCACCATCCAGTCATAGTCATGAATTTGCGCCACGATGGACGACAACACGTAGTAATGTCCTCCTCCGAGGTTGGTAATGGTGACTTCGCTTTCGATGCAGCCGTCATTGGTCAGCATATGGGTCAGCGTGATGCCACCATTGCGGGTCGGGATTTTATTGGCGCAAAGGCGGTTCAGAAATGCTTCCGCACCACCGCCGGCAACATCAAACTTGGCGAAGCTGGTCAGGTCGATCACGCCGACACGCTCGCGCACGGCCTTGCACTCCGCGCCCACGGGATCAAAGGTGTTGTTGCGGCGAAAGCTCGGCGTCTCGATCTCGCCCGTGGGGGAATACCATTTGGGTCGTTCCCATCCGAATGCTTCGGTATAGATGGCGCCCTTGGCTTTCAGTTTTTCATACAAAGGCGTGGTTTTCACCGGGCGGCCCGCCATGCGTTCTTCACCGGGAACGCCGGGTCCGTACATCATTTCGTAGTCTTCGGTGGATTTATCCAGCGCGTATTTGCCGCAGGCCCAGTCGCCATAGCGGCGTGGATCGAACTCACGCGGGTTCAGTTCGGATTGACCATGAACCATCCACTGGGCCAGAAACTTGCCGGCGCCGCCGCCCTGGCTGATGCCGATGGAGGTGCCGCAGAACTGCCAGAAATTCTTGAGCCCCGGTGCGGGACCGCCCAGGAACGAGCTGTCCGGTGTATGGGTGATGGCGCCACAGATGATACGTTTCAGGCCCGCGGTCTCGAACAGCGGGAGGCGTTCGGCAGCGCGCTCCAGATTAAGCGATATGCGATCAAAATCTGCATCGAACAGGGGGTTTTCCAGGTCCCAGTCCGCCCCATCAAGCCAGATCGCCTGCGCATCGGATGTTTCGTAAGCGCCGACCAGAATGCCTTGACCTTCCTGACGCAGGTAATTCGACGAGTAGGGATCCCGAATAACCGGCAGTTCGGTATCCAGCGCCTCGATCTCCGGTATATTCTCGGTCACAATATAACAGTGCATCATGTTCACGTATGGCACTTTCAGACCGACCATGGCGCCGACCTGCGGACCATAACACCCGGCCGCATTGACCACATGCTCGCAAGTGATGGTGCCCTGTTCGGTCACCACTTCCCATTCGCCGCCGGGTAGTGCGTTGATGTCGACCACACGGTTGCGGCGATAAATCTCGGCGCCACCGTTCCGCGCCGCACGCGCCATACCCTGCACTGTGCCTGCCGGGTCCAGATGGCCATCATTAGGGGTATAGGCCCCGGCAAGGACACCGTCCGTATTCAGGAAGGGGTGATATTGCTTGATCTCGTCCGGGCCGATGATCTCCATCTCGAAACCGATGTTTCTGGAGATGCCCTTGACATACTTGAACCAGTCCACTTCCTCGGGCGTGATGGCGAGACGAATGCCACCGCAGTCGTGAAAGCCCGCAGTCTGACCGGTTTCCTCTTCGAGGGCCTTGTAGACCCGGATGCTTTCTTCATGAATTTTCGCATAGTTGTAACTGCCGATGAAGTTGGGACATTGCGATGCCGCATGCCAGGTGGAACCGGATGTCAGTTCCGCCTTTTCACACAGTACAACATCGGACCATCCCTCCTTGACCAGACTATAGAGGGCACTGATTCCAAAAATGCCGCCACCAACGACGACCACGCGAGCATGGGATTTCATGAGCAGTCCAACTCCCTAAAGCAGACAATTCCCCTGATGGCGCGCAAGATGCAAACGCCAGCGAAAATTGAGACTATCCAAAAATGAAAATTTGGACAAGAAATTTCATTCTTGTTTTTGTGGATTTTTAAATAAGGCGCTCAACTTAGTGAAAACCGCAGCGACATGCAGGACAGGCCACCATCCACCCTGGCGGCTTCGCTGGTGTCCAGCGTGCGCACGGTGTAGCCATGGGTTGTGAGTAACTCTTCAGTCTTCGGATGGCCTGCGCTCAACAGCACAACATCATTGATGCGGATCAGGTTGGCGGCGGCTTCCTCGCCCTCGGGCGCTTCGATCACCCGGTAGCCGCTGAAGCAATCCGTGGCGGCCAGAGTGCAACTGGAAAAAATAGTTTCACTGTCGAGCAGTCCGCAATCCGTCTTGAAGTGCAGAATGTTCGGCGGGGTCTCGACTTTGCGCGCGACATAGCCAAGGTCGTTTAACACATCCGCAAGGGCGTTAAAGCCTGTCTGATCGGTCCGTGCCGAGAGGCCAATAAAGGCTTCATGGTCGGTGAGCAAAACATCACCACCATCAACAAATCCGTCACCCGGCAGGTCAATGACGGTGTCGAAAATACCGAGCAATGTCGGGCGAAGTTCCGCTGTCTCGCCGAACCGGCTTACGGTGCCTGGCCGCAAGGCAATGGCGGTGTCACCTGAACAGATGGCCGGATCTTCAATAAAGACAGAATCGGGGAACTGTTCCAGCGCGGGCAGCAGAGTCACGGGACCGCCAATGTCTTCCAGGGCTTTCACGTAGGCGGCGTGCTGTGCGCCGAACAAGGCGGGATCAGGGTCAATGCCGCCACCATCGCGTAAACCGTCAACCACGCTCCGGGCCGGGTGGCGTGAAAGAAAGTGGGTAAAGCGGAATGAACGCCCTTCAGTCATGGGTCAACCTTGTGTTCTTGATTGTCTTCTCAGCGCCATACCGCAGCCTAACCGGAAGATAAAGCGGTAATCGATTCCGTTATGACACCCGTTCTTTAATTCACATACAAATCACAGGGTTTTTTTACTGTCCGGTTGCTATATATCCGTGAGCGCTAACGAAATGCAGGATGGCGCAGTATCGATTGTCGTTGCCGACGATGGCATTGGCATGGGCGAGGAAGAAACAAAGATGGCCTTGCAATAATTTGGTCGTGTCCAATCGAGCGTCGTACGAAATACCGAAGGCTCGGGTCTTGGGTTGCCGTTAGCGGTTGAATTGATGAAGGTCCATGGCGGCGCATTGGAAATTGACAGCGCGCCGGGGCGCGGTACATGCATCATATTGTTGTTTCCGAAAGAACGCGTCCTGCGCCCTCAGTGAGGGTTAATCGTTTGAATTTGTGTAGGAATTAATGGTGTAGGGCTCCTGTTTTGCCACCTCGAACCATTCGACCATGGGCGGCCATGCATGAATGGCCTCCACGTATGTTTGTGAAACCGGATCGAGCGCGACGTTGTAGGTGCGGGACCTTATTTATTGCATTGGGACTGGTGGTTTCCGAGGCTGGATCATACGGTAGTGTAGACAGCTTTTCAGCAGGGAAAGACGAAAAAATGGCCAAGGGGACGACCAAGGGGACGAGCGTGCCGGAACAATACTTCACCAATGATACGGCGACCGCCGTTCCTGTGACGCCTGTAACGCCGGAGCACCTGTCAGCATGGCAAGATGGACTGGATGCACGACACCGGGCCTGGGCGGATGCCAACGGGTTCCGGGCCAGGCCGGGAAGCGTGTGTATCCTGGCGGGTGACGATGGCCGGGTTGCCGCTGTCGCCGCCGGATTTCCCGACGATGGCGGCAACGTTATCTGGGACTGGTCCGCTGTGGCAAAAGCCTTGCCGCCAGGATCCTACAAAATTGCCCCTGATGTCGATGGTGCGGTGTTGGATAAAGACCGTGCGGAGCAGGCTGCACTGGGTTGGGGGTTGAACGGTTACGCTTTTGATCGTTACCGGCACACGAAAAGCAAAAAGGATGCCCCGGATACACCTGACGCAAACACCATACTCGTCTGGCCAGAAACCGTAGACGTTGCCACCGTTTTGTCTGCGCTTCACGCGATCTGGCTGGTGCGCGATCTGATCAACACTCCCGCATCAGATATGGGGCCGGCGGAGTTGGCCTTCGCGGCGCGGGATATGGCGGAAGAGCGGGGCGCAGAGGTATCTGTGATTGAGGGAGAAGCCCTGCTGGATGCCGGGTATCCGGCCATTCACGCGGTGGGGCGGGCCAGCGCGCAGGCGCCGCGCCTGATCGACATTGTATGGGGTGATACAAGCGCGCCAAAAGTAACCCTGGTGGGAAAGGGCGTGTGTTTTGATTCAGGCGGGCTGGACCTGAAATCGGCCTCTGGCATGAAGTTGATGAAAAAGGATATGGGAGGGTCAGCCCTGGTTCTGGGTCTTGCCGCCATGATCATGGATGCCAAATTGCCGATACGGTTGCGCGTGCTGGTTCCAGCTGTGGAAAACAGTATCGATGGCTCCGCCATGCGACCGCTGGACGTGGTGCCAACGCGCAAGGGCCTGACCATCGAGATCGGCAATACGGACGCCGAAGGTCGCGTAGTGCTGGCTGATGCTCTCGCCGAGGCAGTGACGGATACGCCGGATCTGATTATTGATTGCGCCACGTTAACGGGCGCCGCACGGGTCGCATTGGGGACGGAAGTTCCAGCGCTTTTTTGTAACGATGACGAGATGGCCGCAGGTATACTTGCCAACAGCGCACTGGTGTCTGATCCCCTGTGGCGCATGCCGTTGTGGCAGGGATACAACTCTCAGGTCGATGGCAAGGTAGCGGATGTTACCAATGCGCCAGAGGGTGGATATGGTGGCGCGATTACGGCGGCATTGTTTCTGGAACGATTTGTTCAACCCGATTCGGGGGAAGCACCTGCATGGGCGCATATTGACATGATGGCGTGGAACACAACGTCGCGCGCCGGTCGACCGGAAGGCGGTGAAGCCATGGGGATGCGGGCCTTGTTCTCCTATCTGGTTGAACGTTTCGATTGATAAACAAAAAACACCCCTTGCATTGGCGAGTCGCTATGCATTACAAGGATTGTTGTCTAATCGGAACAAAAAAGGTGACCATCGAACATGGCGTTCGAACTCACTGAAATCCAGGCTCTTGATCTATGGCGACGCGCCATCGTCGATAGCGTGCGGGTTGATGCCCCGGACCTGAGCGCCCGACAAATGGCATTGTTGCTGACGGTCTATCTGACACCACCACCACATACTGTCCGTGGGTTGGCAACAGCGCTCAATGTATCCAAACCCGCGATCACCCGGGCCATTGATCGGCTGAGTGAACTGGGCATGGTCCGCCGCAAACCCGACGAAAATGATCGCCGCAGCGTTTTGTTGCAACGCACGGTAAAGGGCTCGGTATTCCTGCGCGAGTTCGGGGAACTGGTAGTCTCCGCCGCCCTCTCGCAGGGTGCGAGCGATCTTTCAGGAATTCCCGGTCGGTACTGAACCTTGGTAAACCTGCCGTCAAACCGCGTGGCGGTGCGACGGGGTGCGGAAGCGATGCAGATAGGTTGGCAGGATGGCTTCCGCTGTATGAATCTGAACGCCGAGATCAGCGAGACCGGGCAGATCGCCCGATGCGACATTGTCACTCTGCAACAGGATCACCTGATCACGAGTCAGCAATGGCTTCGGCAACAGGCCGGCAAAAAATCCGACCAATTCCGCCGCCGTGTAACACAGGGGCATCAGCAGGCGTTTCCGGTTGGTGACCGCCAGGATAAGCTCCATCAGTTCCTTGAAGTTGTAGACGGTCGGGCCTGTGAGTTCATACGTTTTTGACGTCGCCGCCGCATCATTCAGTGCAGCAACAATGGCGTCGGCCACATCGCCCACATATACCGGCTGAAACCGGGGACCGCCCGTGCCATAGAGATTGATCTCCACGCCGTGCTCGCCGCCCAGACGCACATCCGGAATGATCGGCGCACCAATAACCGGCAATACGGGGGTAAAGCGGCACAAACCGGCAAACATGTTAAAGAATCCGTCTTCCGGGCCAAAAATAACGCTGGGTCGCATGATCGTGGCGGTGGGGAAGGCTGTTCGCACGGCGGTCTCACCTTCGGCCTTTGTGCGCGCGTAATTGGATTCAGAGCCGACGTTCGCACCCAGCGCCGAGATATGGACGAGGCGATGGACGCCTGCATCAGCCGCCGCTTCGGCAATATTCCGTGCGCCGGACACATGAACACGTTCAAATGTCTGTTTGCCCCACTCGGACAAAATGCCAACGGCGTTAACGACCGCTACCGCACCATCGACTGCCGTCCTGACCGATTGCCGGTCTGTGACACTGGCAGGCCAGGGAACCACCTGACCGGCGTCTCCCATGGGGCGCAGAAATCCGGCCGCCTCCACATCGCGGACGACGGCGCGGACATTGAAGCCTTGGGCCGCCAGTCGTTGAATGACGTGACGGCCAATAAAACCGGATCCACCAAACACCGTGATAATAGGCCGGGCCATGGGGTCTCTCCGTATCCTGTCTGAATCTGGTCAAATCTGAAGTGGAGGCCACTTCATCATGCCTGTTGAAAGGTTCTCCATGGGTAACGGCTTACAATGCCCGCATGGGGGGCGTCAACCTTGGCGGTTGACAACACCGGGACCGCACAGTATCGACTACCTCCCCCGCCGATGGCGGACGGTTCTAAAGCCTGCCCAGGTGGCGGAATTGGTAGACGCGCTGGCTTCAGGTGTCAGTGATCGCAAGGTCGTGGAAGTTCGAGTCTTCTCCTGGGCACCATTTCCTTTGTAAACGGATTCAGATACCATCGCCGAAGTACCGAGAGCGACAGATAGGCACAGGTAGGCAATGAATCCATGAGCAATAAATCCGATGCAGGGAATATTTATTATCACGTCGGCGATTTGCCTGATGATGTGTCCTTTGGCGATTCCGTCGCCGTAGATACGGAAACTCAAGGGCTTCAGTTGCAACGGGATCGTTTATGCGTCGCCCAGTTATCTGCCGGGGACGGTTCGGCGCATCTGATTCATTTTCCGGACCCGATCTATAATGCGCCCAATCTGACCCGCCTGATGGCCGACAAGAGCGTGACCAAGATTTTTCATTATGCCCGGTTTGATGTAGCCGTCCTGCGACGTCATCTCGGCATCATGTGTACTCCCGTCTACTGCACGAAAATTGCTTCAAAGTTGGTGCGCACCTACACGGACCGTCATGGCCTGAAAGACCTGTGTCGCGAAATGTTGGGCATTGAGTTATCCAAGGAACAGCAGTCTTCGGATTGGGCGGCAGCAGAACTCAATCAGGCGCAGCAGGA
>JAJFIE010000023.1 GCA_021775275.1 Rhodospirillales bacterium
CTATGTCAGCACGCCTGCGATGTTGCGCGAAATGGCTAAAATCATTCAGGACCTGGGTGTTAAGCCGGAACTCGAAGTCTTTGATCTGGGCATGGCCTGGCTGGCCAGCTCCATGGTCGAAGAAGGCCTGATTGATGCTCCGCCCCTGTTCCAGATTTGCCTGGGGATTCCGTGGGGCGCCCCCGCCGACACCAATGCAATGTCGGCCATCAAGAATGCGTTGCCATCAAATGCCATCTGGGCCGGGTTTGGTATATCGCGCATGCAGATGCCCATGGTCGCACAAGCCATGATCCTGGGCGGTAATGTCCGTGTCGGACTGGAAGATAATCTGTACCTGGATCGTGGAGTTCTCGCCACTAACGGCGATCTGGTCACCCGCGCCAGGGAGATTGTCGAGAGGCTCGGTGGTCGGGTTCTCGGGCCGGACGAGGCGCGGAAGAAGATCGGGCTCAAGACCTGATAACCGGCGAGTCTGTTGTCACGACAATCGCCATAAATATCTGGCCATTGAGTATTCTTGATCGGAACGGGTCTCTATTTCTAACTCAACCCGAGCAGGCGTCTGCGTTCGAGAGCCCATCGGTTGATCAGGTGATCAACCGAGAGCGCCATAAAGGAAATACACAGCCCAAGCACCAGGCCTTTGCCCAGATTGCTTTCGGATAGCGCCTTGAATATGGCCTGCCCGAGATCAATGGTGCCAATGAACGCCGCAATGACGACCATGGAAAATGCGAACATAGTCGTCTGGTTGACGCCCAACATGATGTGCGGCATGGCGACCGGCAGCTCGAGCTGGAAAAGGCGTTGCCATTTATTGCTGCCCGACATGGTCACCGCTTCGTGCAAGGCGACAGGAACATTGCGCAGGCCCTCGATCGTATAGCGGATCGATGGAATGATGGCATAGACTATCACGGAAGCAATGGCGGACATGTCGTTGACCTGAAACAACATGATGACCGGCAACAGATAAATGAACGACGGGAAGGTCTGCATCGTGTCGCAGATGGTCAACAGCACCCGCGCGCGTTTGGGCTTGCGTGAGGCCCAGATGCCCAACGGGATGCCGATTATCAGGCAGAAGGCAACGGAAACAGTCACCATATAGGCCGTGATCATCGCCCTGTCCCACCAGCCGGACAGGGCGATAAACACAAAGAACATCAATGACAGGATAGCGGAATACATCCCGCCTAGGATCAGGCCGGCCCCGGCGACAAGAACGAAGACGGCAATGGTCGGGGTGTAGAGGAAAGCATCGCGGATGGGAATCAGGATATCTATCATCAGGACTTCGCGGAACACCAGCAGGCTGTCATACCAATTGATCACGATCCAGTCGATGACAGCTTCCCAGTAAGCCGCTGTCGAGATTGTGAATGCCTTTGGATACTTGGTCAGCACAGGGAAATACGCAGCCATAATATACGAAACCGCGACGGCCAGCGCCATCAGCATCGGATATCTGTAGCGGACATGGAGCGGGAGGTTTGCCGTATAGTCCTGTTTCTTTTCGGCCCAGGCGAGCGACAGTCTGTCGAGAATGATCGCCAATAAAACAATTGCGATGCCTATTTCCACCGATTGACCAAGCTTGAGCGTCTGCAATTTTATCAGAAGCCGGTATCCAAGACCCGGCGCGCCGATAAACGCAGCAATCACCACCATGGCCAGACACTGCATGATCACCTGATTAACGCCCAGCAACATCTCTTTACGGGCACTGGGAATCTGAACCCGGAACAGCAACTGCCACTTGCTGCAACCGCTCATCTTTCCGGCCTCAACGACTTCCGGGGACACTTTTTGCATGCCAAGCAGAGTCAACCGCACCATGGGGGGAACCGCGAAAATGATTGTTGCGATGGTTCCCGTCTGGTGCCCGATCCCGAAAAAGACAACCACCGGGATCAGGTAGGCAAAGTGCGGCAAGGTCTGGGCAATGCTCATGATCGGCAATAATGCCCTTTCCACGGCCTTGTTGTTGTACGCCAGAATTCCAAGAAATACGCCGATCACGATGGATGTCGGCACGGAAACAAACAGAAGCGCCAGTGTCTGCATGGCGTACTTCCACTGCCCGAAGACAACAAAAAACAGCACCGTGCCGCATGAAAGCAAAGCCAGCCGCCAGCCTTTCAGGGCATAGCCGAGAATAAAAGCAATCGCCGCTACAGCCGGCCACGGTATTGCCGAGAACCCGAATCCCTTGCGCCCACCAAGCAAAATATTATTGAAAACATCGATCAGGGATTTCATCGCCCTGGCAATGGCCCGGGTAACCTTGGACAGCCCCAGGTCTTCACGAAGGAAATCAAAGAACAGGTTAAACCAGAGACCGAAGGGGAGGGTTTCGGTGTACCCGGTATTGGCGGCGTCGATGCTGCTGCCTTCCCCGTGCGCAGGTAGCCGATCGAAGATCTGCGGAATAACATCAATGTACTTGAAGAAAACAAGCGCCGCGAAGATGGCCAGCAGGACGCTGACAGCGCTTCCGCGTTTCCCGGGCACGATGCCAATGAACAACATTTCCTTCATCAATCGCTTCCCGCTCAAGGTTGCTGCGATTGATCATGAAACAGAATACCGAGGACCGTGTCCTTATGGAGCATTCCAACCGGTTGATCCTGCTCATCGATGACCGGCACGGGAATATCCTGACCCAGTATGTATTCGGCAATGGCTTCGATCCGGTCGTTGATGCGCACTGGTTTTGCCGTATCCACGTCCCCTTCACGTTTCGCATCCATGACCGATCCTGCGGTCAGAACCTTTTCCCGCGGCACGTCGTTGGTGAATTTTCGCACATATTCCGTTGCCGGGTTGAGAACGATTTTTTCCGGCGGATCGACCTGCTCGATCCTGCCATGATACATGATGGCGATCCGGTCAGCGAGACGCAGCGCTTCATCGAACTCATGGGTGATGAATACGATGGTTTTCCTGAGTATCGACTGGAGCCGCAAAAACTCATCCTGCATTTCCTTGCGAATCAGTGGATCAAGCGCAGAAAACGGTTCATCCAGGAACCAGATGTCGGGCTCCACCGCAAGCGAACGGGCAATCCCTACGCGTTGCTGCTGGCCACCCGACAGCTCTCGCGGAAAACTGTTTTCGCGTCCTTGCAGACCGACCAGATCAATCATGTTCATGGTACGCTCGACAAAGTCCGCCCGTTTCATCCCCCGCATCTGCAACGGGAAAGCGATATTCTCGAGTACTGTCTTATGCGGCAGCAGAGCGAAGTTCTGAAACACCATGCCCATCTTGTGGCGGCGTAATTCAATGAGTTCCTTTTCATCCATGGCGAGCAGATCATTGCCCTCCACGGTTATGGCGCCTGACGTGGATTCGATAAGCCGCGAAAGGCAGCGAACGAGCGTCGATTTCCCCGACCCCGACAACCCCATAACGACAAGCATCTCACCGGGATAAACATCGAGCGAGACATCATGGACGGCGGCAACCAGATTTTTTCGATCAAGGTAAGCCTGATCAATGGCATCAATGTTGTCGCGCGCCATTTCGTCGGGCGTCAGGCCAAACACCTTGTACAGGGACTCGCAGGTAATTACCGGTTGATCAGATTCCGACGTCATGGTCTATCCAGTCAAATTATTAACGGAGTAGCGCTCAGGATCCCCCGGGATGTGTGGCGACAATAGCACAAAGAACCCACCACCGGGATTTATCCCGGTGGTGGCAGGTATCCTTTGCTATTATTGGGAGGCGTAAAGCCAAGCTTTCCAGACATCTTCGTTGTCTGCAATCCACTTGGCGGC